>NZ_JBYCLE010000112.1:0-3347 GCF_057473765.1 Mycobacterium sp. TH-M106
TGCAGACCGGCCTGTACATCGTCGCGGTCAACTGGCATTTGACCGGCCCCGAGATCGGCTACATCCTCTCCGACAGCGGTGCGAAAGTCCTTGTCGCTCACGAACGCTTCGCGGAAGCATGCCGAATCGCCGCCGACGAGGCCGGCCTGCCCGCTCCAGCGCGGTTCGCCGTCGGCGAGATCGCCGGCTTCACCGGACTGTCGGCGCTCGGCGCCGGCGAGCCCGAGGGACGACCCGACATCCGCACCATGGGCGCGGCGATGCTCTACACCTCGGGCACCACCGGCAAGCCCAAGGGTGTGCAGCGCCCGCTGACCGGAGCCGACCCCGACGAGGTCCCGTCCGCTGCCGCGGGCTTCTTCGCGCAGTACGGCCTGCAACCCTTCGACGGCCATGTGCACCTGTGCGGGTCGCCGCTGTATCACACTGCGGTGCTGAACTTTGCGGCGATCTCTCTGCAGCTGGGCCACAAGGTCGTGCTGATGGACAAATGGGATCCCGAAGAGATGCTGCACCTCATCGAGCAGCACCGAGTCACCCACAGCCACATGGTGCCCACCCAGTTCCGCCGGCTGCTCGCGTTGCCGGAGGAGGTGCGCAGCCGCTACGACCTGTCGTCGCTGCGCAACGTCATCCACGGTGCGGCGCCGTGCCCGCCGGAGGTCAAACGCCGGATGCTGGACTGGTGGGGACCGGTGATCACCGAGTACTACGCCGCCACCGAGGGCGGCGGCACCACCATCACGGCGGCGGAGTGGCTGACCCATCCCGGTTCGGTCGGCAGGCCCTGGTCCTACTCGGTGGTCAAGGTGCTTGACGACGACGGCAACGAGGTACCGGCCGGCGAGGCCGGCACCGTCTACATGCAGATGGCCGGATCCAGTTTCGCCTACCACAACGACGAGAAGAAGACCGTGGAGAACCGGTTCGGTGACCTGTTCACCGTCGGCGACGTCGGCTACTTCGACTCCGACGGCTACCTGTACCTGCAGGACCGCAAGTCCAACATGATCATCTCCGGCGGTGTCAACGTCTATCCCGCCGAGATCGAAAACGAGCTGATCATGCACCCCAAGGTCATCGACGTGGCGGTGTTCGGGGTGCCCGATGACGACTGGGGTGAGCAGATCAAGGCCGTCGTTCAGCCCATAGACGGAGCGCGCGGCGTCGTCGCCGACCCGGAAAGTTGCTCAGCGCTCACCGCCGAACTGTTGGACTACGCGCAGCAGCGGCTGGCGAAGTTCAAGTGCCCCAAGTCGATCGACTACATCGACGAGATGCCGCGCGATCCCAACGGCAAGCTATACAAACGTCAACTGCGCGACCCGTATTGGGCGGGCCGGGAAGCCAAGATCTAACAGTTCAACGGTCGGGCATCGCCGAAGACCATCCCCACGTTGCCGGCCGACGCCGACAGCAACGCCCGCTTCGGCAGACCCAGCGATGCCAGCTCTCGGGCGTAGCGGTGCTCACCCAGCCGCAGCGTCGTACCGCCGAGCCTGGCGCGCAGCCGGGAAATCCGCATCTCCCAGGGGACTTCGCGGGTGACGCCGTCGGTGTGGCTGTAGGCCGTCAGCGCCTGCGGTCGCGCGGTGAATATCGGCGGCACCGGCAGCCCGCGGCCGAACTCGATGGTGACGATACGGGCACCGTTCTCGCTGACGTCGAAGCCGAATCGCCCGGCGTCGCGAACGGTGAAGTCCGCCATGATCTTCGGGAAACCCCAGATGGTCCGGCCCGCTTCGCAGGTGAACTCCTGGTTGACCGGCAGATGGTGGATGAACGCACCGGCTCTGGCCAGCGCTCGCCACCCCCGCGCATCCGAGCCTGGCGGATTGACCATGACGGCGGTGCCGAACTCGTGGTAGCGGCCTAGGTCGCCGTCGATGTAGCGGGCCAGCATCAGGTTGACTACGGCGCAGCCGGGCCGGTACTGACAGACCTGTAGTCCGGCGTAGTCGATCATCCGCTGCGCCGCCTCCGCCGCCACCTCGAACATCGCAGTATGCACATCCGCCTGACGAATCCGGACCGGCATGGTAAGCACAGTGCCAGCGACGGTGTGTTGTGACACGGCCATGACGTCTACTGTAATCCGACGCTAAGCCAGGAGTTTGAATGACTGGAGTGCTGAGCGAGGCCATACCGCAGACCAAACCCGACATCGACCTGACCGACGGCAACTTCTACGCGGGCGGCGAAGCGCGGGCGGCCTATCGGTGGATGCGGGCCAACGAGCCGGTGTTCCGGGACCGCAACGGCCTGGCCGCGGCGTCGACGTATGCGGCCGTCATGGACGCCGAGCGCAATCCTGAGCTGTTCTCCAACACCGGGGGCATCCGCCCGGACCAGCCCGGCATGCCCTACATGATCGACATGGACGACCCGGAGCATCTACTGCGCCGCAAACTGGTCAACGCCGGCTTCACCCGCAAGCGGGTGCACGGCCAGCGAGCGTCCATCGAGAAGCTCTGCGACACGCTGATCGACGCGGTCTGCGAACGCGGGGAGTGCGACTTCGTCCGTGACATCGCCGCCCCACTGCCGATGGCGGTGATCGGCGACATGCTCGGGGTGCGGCCCGAAGAACGTGCCATGCTGCTGGAGTGGTCCGATGCCCTGGTGGCCGGGCAGAGCTCACACTTAGACCCGGAGTCGCCGACGTTGCGGGCGATGATGGACGCTTTCGCGTCCTACACCGCGTTCACCATCGGCATGATCGCCAAACGGCGCGCCGAACCCGCTGATGACCTGTACTCGGTTCTCATCAACGCCGAGGTGGACGGTCACCGGATGTCCGACGACGAGATCGTGATGGAGACGCTGCTGATCCTGATCGGCGGCGACGAGACCACCCGGCACACGCTCTCCGGCGGCACCGAACAGCTGCTGCGCCACCGCGACCAGTGGGACATGCTGCGCCACGATCCGGGCCTTTTGCCCGGCGCCATCGAGGAGATGCTGCGCTGGACATCACCGGTGAAGAACATGTGCCGAACCCTGACCGCCGACGCCGAGTTCCACGGTACCCGGTTGCACGCGGGTGAGAAGATGATGCTGCTGTTCGAGTCGGCGAACTTCGACGAGTCGGTGTTCGACGCTCCGGAGCGTTTCGACATCCAGCGGAACCCCAACAGCCATCTGGCATTCGGTTTCGGTGCCCACTTCTGCCCGGGCAACCAGCTGGCCCGCCTGGAACTGAGCATAATGACCGGGCGGGTGCTGGCGCGGATGCCCGATCTGCGGCTCACAGACGTGGCCACCGTGCCGCTGCGCCCGGCCAACTTCGTCAGCGGCCCGGAGTCGATGCCGGTGGTGTTCACGCCCAGCGCACCATTGCGCCGAGC
>NZ_JBYCLE010000113.1:0-2658 GCF_057473765.1 Mycobacterium sp. TH-M106
CATTTCTGATGGATGAGCCGCTGTCCAACCTGGATGCGAAGTTGCGGGTGCAGATGCGCGGCGAGATCGCCCGGCTGCAGCGCCGGCTGGGCACCACCACTGTCTACGTGACCCACGACCAGACCGAGGCGATGACCCTCGGCGACCGGGTGGTGGTGATGCACGGCGGGGTAGCGCAGCAGGTCGGCACCCCCGACGAACTGTACGAACGGCCGGCCAACCTGTTCGTCGCCGGCTTCATCGGCTCGCCGGCGATGAACTTCTTCCCGGCCACCTTGACCCCGACCGGGTTGCGCATGCCGTTCGGCGAGGTGACGCTGCCCGCGGCGATCCGCGACTCGATCTTGCGGCATCCGAGGCCGGAGAACGTCGTCGTCGGCGTACGCCCGGAGCACGTCGGCGATGCCGCGCTGCTGGACGACCGTCAGCACGCCACAGCGCTCACGGTCCGGGCGAACGTGGACCTGGTCGAGTCGCTGGGCGCCGACAAGTATGTGTACTTCACGCTTGCCGAACCGGACGGCGCCGGTTCTGATCTGGTGGCCAGGGTTCCCGCGGTGTCGAAGGCAGCCGGTGGCCAACCCATCGAATTAGCCGTGGACACCACCAAACTCGTTGTGTTCGACGCCGATTCCGGTGTCAACCTGACCGTCCCGCTGGCCGGGGACCGGTGACTGACGACGCATGCTCGCGCAGCGAGCGCGCTCAGAGCCAGCCGTTGCGGCGGAACGCCCGGTGCAAGACGATGCAGATACTCGCCATGACGGCCAACACCACTGGGTAACCGAACGTCCAGTGCAGCGCTGGCATGTGGTTGAAGTTCATCCCGTAGATGCCGGCGATCATGGTGGGCACCGCGATGATCCCGGCCCAGGCCGACATCTTGCGCATGTCGGTGTTCTGCTGCATACCCACCCGGGCCAGCGCTGCCTGCACCAGTGAACTGAGCATCTCGTCGTAACTGGCGATCTGGTCCGCCACCCGGTCGTGGTGGTCGGCGACGTCACGGAGGTAGCGCCGTACCTCCTTGGAGATCAGGTCTTTGTGCTCAGTCTGCATCCGCTGAAATGGAACCGACAGCGGGGCCACCGCCCGCCGCAACTCGACGACTTCACGTTTGGTCTGATAAATCGGCTCGACGTCCGTCCGAGTGCCGGGGGCGAACGCCATCTCCTCGATGATGTCGATGTCGGTCTCCATTCGATTGGTCACCTCGACGTAGCGGTCCACCACGTAGTCGGCGATGGCGTACATCACCGCATACGGACCCAGCCGCATGTGCTCGGGATCGGCATCCATCCGCCTGCGCACGTCGGCCAGTCCGCTGTGCTCACCGTGGCGGACGGTGATGACGAAGTTTTTGCCGACGAAAACCATGATTTCGCCGGTCTCGACGATCTGGCGGGCTAGCACCACCGACTCGTGTGGCACGTAGTTGACCGTTTTGAGTACCAGGAACAGCGTTTCGTCGTAGCGTTCCAGCTTGGGTCGCTGATGAGCGTGTACAGCATCTTCGACTGCCAGTTCGTCCAGCACGAAAACGTCGGCCACATCCTGCATCTGGTGCTCGTTCGGCTCGTGCAGCCCGATCCAGACGAACGCGCTCTGCCCGGTAGCCTCGATTTCGCGCACCGTCGCCACCGCATCTGCGTGGGTGAAGACCCCGGGTAATCGCACCCCGTCCACATAGACGCCACAGTCGACCACGGCCTGCACCACCGGTACCTGGTTGGGCCGCGTCTGCGGGTTGGCAGGAGTGCCCGACGCTGCGGGTGGCGAGAATGGCAACGGGCGAAACGCTGGCATGATCGCCTCCCGTCGCCGCGCAGGTCTGTTTACGTGCCGGTCAATGCTACGCGTTCCGGCTGGCCCGGTGCGGACCGGAGAATCCGGCTCGGGGGGAGTGCGCTAGTTTCGACTCCGAAGCAACTCGCCTAGGAGGAACCGACGTGAGTCCCGTGAGCCCAACGCCATTCAAGGTGGCCGTGACCGGCGCCGCCGGCCAGATCGGGTACAGCCTGCTGTTCCGCCTGGCCAGCGGCGCGCTGTTGGGTGCCGACCGGCCGGTGGAATTGCGGCTGCTCGAGATCGAGCCTGCCCTGAAGGCACTTGAGGGTGTGGTCATGGAGCTCGACGACTGCGCGTTCCCGTTGCTGGCGGGGATCGAGATCGGCGCGGACCCGACCAAGATCTTCGACGGCGCCAACCTGGCCCTGCTGGTCGGTTCCCGTCCCCGCGGGCCGGGCATGGAGCGCAGCGATCTGCTGGAGGTCAACGGCGCCATCTTCAGTACGCAGGGCAAGGCGCTCAACGAAGTGGCCGCCGCCGACATTCGGGTGGGCGTGACCGGTAACCCGGCCAATACCAATGCGCTGATTGCGATGACCAACGCGCCTGACATCCCCCGCGAGCGCTTCTCCGCGCTCTCCCGCCTGGACCACAACCGGGCGGTTACCCAGCTGGCCAAGAAGACCGGCGTCGCGGTCACCGACGTCAAGAAGATGACGATCTGGGGCAACCACTCGGCCAGCCAGTACCCAGACGTGTTCCACGCCGAGGTGGGCGGCCGCAACGCCGCCGAGGTGGTCGGCGACCAGGCCTGGATCGAGAACGACTTCATCCCGACCGTCGCCAAGCGCGGCGCGGCGATCATCGACG
>NZ_JBYCLE010000114.1:0-10509 GCF_057473765.1 Mycobacterium sp. TH-M106
CGGAACGCCAACTCCTCGGGGATGACGGTTTGCAGCGGGATGATGATCATCGAGGCGACAAGCGCGCCGGAGACCGTCGCGTAGTGGTTGTTCATGAACATCGGACGAGTCCAGGGCAGCAGCGTGCCGACGGCGATGACCGACACCACCGCCAGCACCGCGGCCAGCGCGTAGCCCGCGCCGGACTTCCAGTGCCTGCGGCCCAAACCGAGTTCGTCCCAGCCCAGACCATTGCACCGGACCAGGATCACCAGGCCAGCCGCGGCGGCCGGGACCGTGGCGACACCCGCCCAGGGCGTGGTGAAGTGCGCGACCAGGTTGGTCAGCGCCAGCACCACGACGACGACGGCGACGTCGACGTAGGTACGGAAATGGTGCAGCGCCGACAGTTGAGGTACCAACGACACCAGGGGACACACCGGGTGCTGTCCATCCATCGCGCAGCCGGGTGTCTTCGTCCGTCCGTCGTCGGTGCAGCGGAGCAACCCGCTGCTGGCCATGGGTGTCAGTGGTGCTCGCAGAGAACTCGCGCCGGGTCGCCGGCCGCTGTGTTCTGCGCGACCACTTTTCCGCCGATCAGAACCTTGCAGCTGATTGATCCAGGCCCGACGCCCTGTGCGCTCACCAAGTAGACGGAGGCCGGAGTGTTCGCGTCCTGCATCCAGCCGAGGAACTCCGTCGACCACGGTAGCGGCACATCCGCCGCATGCGCCTGACCGTCGTTGGTTTGGTAGGTGACGTACCCGGCGACACCGGAGCCGGTCAGTTCATAGCGGATCGTCGCCCTGGTTTTGTCCGGCGTCGCCCCGGCCGCCGGCACACCAGAGATGGCCGCGGACCCGACCAGGGCTGCGGCCAGCAGCGACCTCGCTGGGACGGACGCCCGGTTGCGTGGCGGTTGACCGGTCATGCCCATCACCTTATTGCACCGGCCCCGGTCTGCATACCCTGCGGGTGCGTCAGGCCGTCAGGCCGTCAGGTCGCCCAGCGGCGCCTGCGGGTCGGCCAGTCGGTCCGGGTCCACCGGCGCCTGCGACCGGATCAGGGCCTTGATATCGTCTAGCCCCTCCCAGATGTTGACGTTCATCCCGGCCAGCACCCGGTTCTCGCGGCCTATCCAGAAGGTGGTGAACTGCCGGCCGTCGACGTCGCCGCGGAACACCACCCGGTCGTAAGTCGGCGCGTGGCCGACGTACTCCATGCCGAGGTCGTACTGGTCAGTGAAAAAGTATGGTAATTCGGCGTATTCGGCGCGTTCACCGAGCATTCCGGCCACCGCCACGGCTGGCTGTTTGAGCGCATTCGCCCAGTGCTCGGTGCGGACCCGGCCGCCCAGCAGCGGATGCTCGGCCGCAGCGATATCGCCCACCGCGTAGATGTCGGGGTCGCTGCTGCGCAGGGTAGGGTCGACCAGCACGCCGCCGTCCCCGAGTGCGAGCCCCGCCTGCTCGGCAAGTTCGACGTTGGGATGGGCGCCGACGGCGACCAGCACCGCGTCCGCGGCGATCTGGGATCCATCGCTTAGCCGCAGCCCGGTGGCGATGCCGTCGGTAGTGGTGATCTCGGTGACGGCCGACGCCAGCCGCAGGTCGACGCCGTGCTCGCGGTGCAGTTTGGCGAAAACCTCGCCGTTCTCTTCGCCCAGCGCGGCTAGGAGCGGCAGTTTGGCTGTCTCGACCACGGTGACGTTGACTCCGCGCTGCCGAGCGCCGGCGGCCACCTCGAGGCCGATCCATCCCGCGCCCACCACCACCAGCGAAGAGCCTTCGGCCAGTGCGGAATCCAACGCCGATGCGTCGCCGATGGTGCGCAGATAGTGCACCCGGTTGGCGTCGGAGCCGGGGATGGCCAGCCGGCGTGACCGGCAACCGGTGGCCAGCAACAGCTTGTCGTAGTGCACGCTGTCTCCGTCAGCCAGGCCGACGGTGTGCCCCGCGGGGTCGAGCGATACCGCACGAGTGCCCAGCCGGAGGTCGACATCGTGTTCGCGGTACCAGTCAGCGGAATGCACGGTGAAGTCGCTGAGTGTCTTTTTACCGGCCAGAAATTCCTTGGACAGCGGCGGACGCTCATAGGGCAGCTGCCGCTCTTCGGCGAGCAACACCGTTGTTCCATCGAAGCCGTTGTCGCACAGCGCTTCTGCTGCCTTGGCACCGGCCAGGCCACCACCGACGATGACGAACGCGGCCGACGTGGACATGACTTCCTCCGTTCTGTGGTGTGGGTACACAAACCGAGGTCACCGGAGCGGAAGCGCAGCGACGCCGATGTCGGTCACCACCCTACCGTGTCGGGTAGCACGGTCGGGGTCGTCAACCGATCACCTGCGCGCGAACGTCCGCGACCAGTGACACCCTCGTCAGCGCCGCGGCCAGCGTTGCGTTCTTACCGGGTGCAAGGGAGCCCAGGTGGCGTGCGTCGGTGGGCAGTCCAAGAACGCGGGCCGCAGCCAGCGTGCGGTCGTCGAAGAAGGGTCGGGCCCAGGTCCAGACGTCTTGCACTTCCCGCAGATAAATATGTGCGCCGGTGTCACCGATACCGGCGAACCCCTTCAGCAGAGCGACGGCGACAGCAACGTCGTGTCGGCTGCGCTCGGCCAGCACACGGAGGTCGCCACGATAGTCGGCGTGCACAGCGTTGGCGATGTCGACCAGCCGGGCCGCCGAGCTTTCGTCGTAGCGGACGTAGTGGGCGCGGTCGAGGGCCTCGATCAGGGTGTGGCTTCCGGCCGCCAGGACGGTGCGTGGGGTGCGCACGCCGATCTCGAACAGTTCACGTGCGGCCCGCGCTGCTACCGCAGCGCTGATCGGTTTGCTGGCGAGCATGCACAGCACCAGTAGCTGAAACAGCGGCATCGGCTTGTCCTGAAGTCTGATGCCGGCCTCTTCCGCATACGTGGTGCCGGCATACTGCAGTAACCGTTGCACCAGTTGTTGCCGACCGGCCATAACACCGGTATACCCGGGCAATCGAGCGAATCGGCAACGTCTTCGGGGCCCGGCAAGGTCGAGCGCGCTAAATCCGTTCGTTACGTCTCGCAGTACCAAAGCGCCCCTGCTCCGCTCGCCACTTGCGCGTTCTAACCATCTGAGCGGGGGACCAACCGGTGCAACTGGGTGACATGCTTTGGCGATAGCTCTTCCAGGCAGGACACGCCGAGCAACCGCATGGTGCGGGTCAGCTGCTCGGACAGGATCTCGATGGCGCGATTGACGCCGGCCTCGCCGCCGGCCATCAGCCCGTACAGATAGGCCCGCCCGATCAGAGTGCAGCGCGCGCCCAAGGCGACGGCGGCCACGATGTCCGCGCCGGACATGATGCCGGTATCCAACAGGATCTCGGTATCTCTGCCCAGCTCACGGGCCACCGCCGGCAGCAGGTGAAACGGCACCGGTGCCCGGTCGAGTTGGCGCCCACCGTGGTTGGACAACACGATGCCGTCGGCGCCGAGATCGACCACGGCACGGGCATCGTCGAGGGTCTGAATGCCCTTGGTGACCAGCTTGGCGGGCCACTGGCCCCGGATCCAGCTCAGATCTTCGAAGGTCAGGCTGGCATCGAACATGGTGTCCATGTACTCGGCGACGGTGCCCGGCAACCGGTCCAGCGACGCGAACGTCAGCGGTTCGGTGGTCAGCAGATTGAACCACCAGCGCGGGTGCGAGAGCGCATCCAGCACGGTCCGCAGTGTCAACGCCGGAGGGATGGCCATCCCGTTGCGGGTGTCGCGCAGCCGTGCTCCGGCGACCGGACAATCAACGGTGGCCAGCAGCGTGTCGAAACCCGCGGTGGCGGCGCGGCGCAGCAGTTCCATCGACCGGTCCCGATCACGCCACATGTACAGCTGGAACCAGTGGCGGCCGTGCGGAGCCGCGTTGCGCACGTCTTCAATCGACGCGGTGCCCAGGGTGGCCAGTGAAAACGGGATTCCGGCCGCCGCCGCGGCGCGCACGCCGGCAATCTCACCCTCGGTCTGCATCAACCGGGTGAAGCCGGTCGGTGCGATCCCGAACGGTACCGAGACGGGGCCGCCGAGGACGTCCCAGCCGGTGCGCACCGTCGTGACGTCGCGCAGGATGCTTGGGTGGAACTCGATGTCGCGGAAGGCTTGCCGGGCGCGTCCGAGCGAGAGCTCTTCCTCGGCGGCTCCGTCGGTGTAGTCGAACGCCGCCTTCGGCGTGCGGCGTTTCGCGATGCGGCGCAGATCGTGGATGGTCAGTGCAGTCTCCAGCCGATGCTTGGTGCGGTCGAGCCGGGGCTTGCGCAAGCGGATCAGCGGTGCGAGGTCGCCGGGTTTGGGAACCCGTCGTTTGGTTGCCATCTATGGCTGGCCCGATAACCTCAAGGTGCACTCGGCTTGTATTTGGCCTCGTACAGCGCTTTCATCTGGCCTTCGAGTGTGGGTGCGGGACCGTCGACCACCGCCTTGGGCACCACCGTGGCGATCGGCAGCGGTGCCACCGGTGTCGCCGGCACATGCCACTCGGCGAGCCACCGGGCAAGCTGTGTTGCCGATGTCGCGTACGCGATGCGCCCCAAGCCGACCCAGCCATGCGCCGCTGCGCACATCGGGCAGTGCTCGCAGGAGGCGTAAACGGTGGCTCGGATCCGGCGCACCGGCGCGACGTTCGTTGCCGCCCACCGAGCGATGGCGAACTCAGGGTGCTGCGTGAGGTCACCGTTGCCGGTTCGGTTGTGATCCTCGTAGAGAATCTTGCCGTCGGCACCGACCAGAAGTGCACCGAACGGCGCGTGCCCGTTGTCGAGCGCGGTGCGCGCCAGTTCGACGCAGCGGCCCAGGTATTCGAGATCGGCGTCGCTCAGTGCCACGGGTGAGCAGTCTACGGCTTCACCTCCGAGTCGGGTGTCGGGCTCGAGCCAGGCCCGTCAGTCCAGTGATGTTGCCCCAGAACGACGATGCGCGGGCCAGCCGGCGCGACCGCTGATCAGCGCGCCGCGGCGGGGATGATTTCCAGCGCCGGGTGTCGCAGCGAGTCGTTGGCAGCACACGTCGGCGTAGTGGCCAGGGTGTCGGCGATGATGCCCCGGACCGTGCGTCGGCACCGGCCGCAGTCACCACCGGCGCCGCACAAAGCGGCGACCTCTCGTGATGTCACCGCGCCGGCCGCGACGGCGTCGGACACCATCTGATTGGTGGCCCCGACACACAGGCACACGTACATCGCGCTACTTCCGAACCGCTTCGAGGCTCATATTAGTGCAGTCTAACCTAAGTTCATGCCCCTGTGCAGGGAGGCACGGTGTCGAATCGGCCACAAATGGATCCGCCTCGTGGGTGCCACGTTGGTGCGCCTGCAATGGCCGCCTGCACTAGATTGGACACGGCGCGATGCGACGGCCTTCACACGGTCTTCACACCTTAGGAGCGATCATGAACGGTGATCCCGATGTTCTTCGTCTGCTCAACGAACAACTGACCAGCGAACTCACCGCAATCAACCAATACTTTCTGCACTGCAAAATGCAAGACAACTGGGGTTTCACCGAGCTCGCTGCACGCACCCGTGCGGAGTCGTTCGAGGAGATGCGACACGCCGAGGCGGTGACGGACCGGATTCTGCTGCTCGACGGCTTGCCGAACTACCAACGTATCGGGTCATTGCGCATCGGCCAGACGCTGCGCGAGCAGTTCGAAAGTGATCTCGGACTCGAACTCGACGTGCTGAACAGACTCAAGCCCGGCATCGTCATGTGCCGGGAAAAACAGGACAGCACCTCGGCCAAGCTGCTGGAAGGCATCGTCTCCGATGAGGAAAATCACGTCGACTATCTGCAAACCCAGCTCGAACTGATGGACAAGCTGGGTGAGGCGCTGTACATGGCGCAGTGCGTGGCCCGCCCGCCGAGCTAACCATGACGTAGCCGAGCGTGCACGCCGGTCAGGCCGCCTCGACCACGTCCTTGATGCGTTCCAGGGTCAGCCGCATGTCGCGGATGTTGCTCCGTTGCCGCAGAAACCCGCCGAACACCCAGTAATACAGGGTGGTCAGGGGAGAGTCGGCCATTCGAAACGACTCGGTGACGTCGGTGCCGTCCGTGCTGGGGGCCAGCCGATAATGCCAGTGGTTCACTGGTCGGTCCCCGACCAGAACCTGGAACCCGAATTCGCGGGCGGGTTCACACTCGGTGACCCGGCACGTGGTCCAGTACACCGGCCCGATCCCGTTGCGGCGAACGTGTCCGCGGAAGCGCGCACCGACCCCGGGGCCGGTGGCGCCGTCGAGCCACTCCGCGTCGAAGGTCTCCGGCGAGAACCGTCCGGTGTTGCGGACATCCGCGATGAGATCCCAGATCTGCTGCGCGGGGGCCGCCATGCGAACCGTCACCGAACCTTGCACGGACCTGATCCGAACACTTCGCCTAAAGACTGCGAAACGCAGCGGGGCATTGGGCCCGACTCACTCGAGCTGGAGCTGCCTCAACCACCGCTGGCGCCCAGGTGGCTCTGCAGGTCAGGCTTCATCGCCTGCAACTGCGCACCCCAGTATTCCCAGCTGTGGGTGCCGTAGTCCGGGAAGTTGAAGACGGCGTTGTGCCCACCGGCGGCGGTGTAGGCTTCCTGGAACTTCTTGTTGGCGCCGATCATGAAGTTGGTCTCCAGGAACGTGGCGGGGATGTTGTTGCCGCCCAACTCGTTCGCGGTGCCGTTGCCGCAGTACACCCAGAGTCGGGTGTCGTTGGCGACCAGCGCGGCGACGTTGACGGTCGGGTCGTTGCGCTGCCAGGCCGGGTCACTGTCGGGACCCCACATGTCTTCCTTCTTGTAACCACCGGCATCACCCATCGCCATGCCGATCCAACCTTGTCCCTGGGAGGGCTGGAGGTAGCCCGACAGCGAGCCGGCGTAGATGAATCGCTCTGGATGGTAGATCGCAAAGTTCATTGCGGAGACCCCGGCCATCGAGATACCGACCGCCGCTGCGCCGGTCGACTTGACGCCCTGGTCTGAGGCCAGGAACTGCGGCAGCTCGCTGGTCATGAACGTCTCCCACTTGTAGGTCGAACACCCGGCCTTGCCGCAGGCCGGCTGGTACCAGTCGGCGTAGAAGCTGGACTGCCCGCCCACCGGCATGGCGACCGACAGTCCGGACTGGTAGTACCACTCGAACGCGGGGGTGTTGATGTCCCAGCCGTTGTAGTCGTCCTGGGCGCGCAGGCCGTCGAGCAGGTAGACGACCGGCGAACCGGAGCCGCCGCTTTGGAACTGGACCTTGATGTCGCGGCCCATCGACGCTGACGGCACCTGCAGGTAGTCGACGGGAAGACCGGGCCGCGAGAACGCACCCGCGGTTGCGTCACTTCCTACTAGACCGATCAATCCCGGCAGTGCTGCGGCCGTTGTCGCGCCGATCAGAATTCGGCGTGCCCAACCACGTATCGTCGTGGTCACGTCTGTCATAGCTGGCCCCTTGTCATATGCCATCCTGCGTGTGCTCTCGGGAAGTCACCGGAACAATTTACCGGAACGTAGCAAATGTGTCGATCATGATGCGAACCGCGTGACAACATTGTGACGGCCCCGGGTGGGGCCGGCAACTCCGCGGCAATCATCCCCCCAGCCACCGATTGCCCTCAAACGTCCGACTCCCAGCGGATAGTGGACACCTCGGCAGGGGGCCAAAGCAGCCAGCGCTGTGCAACCCGCGTAGGCTCCCCGGTAAGCCGACCGGACCACGATGTCGCGGGCTGCTTGCGTTGCCGGCGGAGTCTTGCGGCGCCACAGATCGAGACGATTAAGGTGTGCGATTTTTGGAGACGCTACTGGGTCTGTCGATAAGCCCGGCCACCATCGGGTGGGTCCTGGTCGATGGGCCGGGCGCCGGCACGACGCTGGCCCATGCGGAATTGGCCGTTGATCGGCGCCACGGTGGGGTCGGTACCGTCGATACCTCACAACAGGCGACCTCGGTTGTGCAGCGCGTGCAGGCGATGCTGGAAGCGCAGGACCGACGGTTGGGTGGCATCGGCGTGACCTGGAGCGGCGATGCGGCCGCGGAGGCCGCGCTGCTGCTGGAGTCCCTGGCCTGTGCCGGGTTCGACAACGTCGTACCGGTTCGGCTGGACCGGGCCGCCGAAGCGATGGCCAAGGGGATCGGTGGGTCAGGGCAGACGGCGGTCTGTGTGATCGAACCGGGCTCGGCCACGATGGTGATGACGCATGACGCCGGTGCTGACGGCCCAGCGGTCATCCAGCGGACTGTTGATGGCGAAGATAACATAGTCGACTGGCTCACAACACTTTTCGCTCGGGGCAATTGGCACCCGGACATGCTGGTGATCACCGGGCCGGACGAGTACAGGGATGAGCTCGCGGTGCGGTTGGAAACGGAGCTGACGATACCGGTGTTCGTTCAAGCCGCAGCGCAACTGGCACTGGCCCGCGGCGCCGCACAAGCCGGGCCGGGTATGGGAATCACCGACACGGCGGACATGAGCGACAGCGGCCGGCGACGGTCGCAGGCACTGCCCTACGCTGGGGCGCTGGCGATGTTGGCCGTCGCAGTTCCCACTTTCGTGGTTTCGCTGTCGATCGTGCTAAGTCTGCAGCTGGCTCCCGCACATGACCGGCGGTCGGCCGAACAGATGGTTCAGGCGCCTCGGCTGGCTCACGCGGCTCAGGTGGCGGTGCCGTCCGTCGCCGCACCGATGGCGCCCGTCGCCGCGCCACCCCCGGCCGAGGAATCGGCACCGTCGACCGATGCGGTGCCGGAAGGGGCCACGGCGTCCCCGCCGGTGTGGGAGGGCCCGTCAGTCGACGACGAGGTGGCAGCACCGGCACCGCCGGCGGCCGCGGCACCGCAACCGGACCACCCCCGCTCCCTGTTGAGCCGGGCGCTCAACCGCCTTCGCGGCCTGCGCGGTCACTGATTGCCACTGAACGGGCGCTCGCTGTGGCTCTGTCGGATACCCGCAATCCGCCGATTTGCGATGACGCATCCCTCCAACCCGCTAGGCTGCAGCGCAGGGCTGGTCTAAGCATTTTCAGTACCGGCCAGGTGCACTGGATGCGAGGACGGAGAATGATTCGTGAACTAGCCGTCGCGACCCTCGCCGCGGGTGCCGCCATGGCCGCGGTGCCGGCCGCTGGCGCCGACCCGAAGTCCTACCCCGGCGACGTGCCGGGCATGGTTGAGGACGCCACGCAGGGTTATGCCTGCGACAACTGGGAGCGCTTCACCTTCGGGCACGGCCCCAATGGTCAGGCGTTGACATGCCATTTCATTCCCAACCAGTACCCGGACCCGCTACGGGGGACGCCGACCTCCGGCGGATACTGGATGATTTCGTACCCGCTGTACGGCGTCCAGGAGATCGGCTCGCCGTGTCCGGGTCCGCAGTCGGCGGCACAGACTCCCGACGGGCTGCCGCTGCTGTGTGTGGGAGCCCAGGGCTGGCAGCCAGGGATATTCATCGGCGGCAGCGGTTCCTACATGCCTCCCGGGATCGTTCCGTATCCCTTAGAAGAGCCCCCGCAGCCCAGTTTCGGCATATTCCGGGGCTGAATCAGCTCGCTATCCGCAGGCCGCAGGTTTTCACCATGACGGAAGCTGAATCCACGCCACAATCCCGGTTGCGCTCCTGGGCTCATTCGTGGGTTTACGCCCTGCGCACCACCAACCCGCCGCCCGGTGACGCACCGGTCGACCCGGTCACCCGCTGGATCGTCGTCAGCCGGGCTGCCGTGCTGCCGATGACCGTGTTCGCCGGCCTGGTGGCAGCTCTGCTGGCCGTCGGGCGGCCGGGCCTGGACTGGCGCTGGCTTGCGCTCGCCCTGATTGGGATCATCGCCGCGCATATCGCCAACAACCTGATGAACGACCTGTACGACACCCAGGCCGGCAGCGATACCGCCAGCTACCCGCGGGCCCTCTACGCCCCCCATCCGGTGCTGTCCGGGCTGGTCAGCCGTCGCACCCTGGGGTTGGCGATCCTCGCGGTGAACCTCGTCGACCTGGCGATCCTGATCGTTTTGACCTGGGCGCGCGGCTGGTCGGTAGTTGCTTTCGCTCTCGGCGGTTTCGTGCTCAGCGTGGCCTATACGGCGCCGCCGCTGCGGCTGAAGAAGCGCGGCCTCGGCGAACTCGACGTCCTGGTCGTCTGGGGTCCGCTGATGGTGTGCGGAACCTACTACTCGGCGGTCGGGGCAATCGGCTGGCCGGTGGTGCTGGCGTCGCTGCCGTACGGGCTGTTGTGCACCACCGTGCTGATGGGCAAGCACGTCGACAAGATTCCCTACGACGCGCCGCTCGGCATCCGGACGCTGCCGGTGCTGCTCGGCGACGTCCGGGCCCGCGCCGTGACACTGGCCATGATGGTCGGCTTCTATCTACTGGTCGTCGTTGCGGTGCTGGCGGCGGCGATGCCCTGGCCGGCGCTGCTGGTCGCTGCCGCGCTGCCGCGGCTGGTGAAGATCTGGCCGTACTTCCGCCGTCCGCCACCCGACCAGCCGCCGCCCGACTACCCGGTGTGGCCGCTGTGGTATGCCGC
>NZ_JBYCLE010000115.1:0-1760 GCF_057473765.1 Mycobacterium sp. TH-M106
GGTCACGTACGGAACGTTCGTACGAGCGGTCACTGCGATTGAGCGCGATCCAGCGATCTGTTGCCGAGGTGCTGAAGATCAGGTTCGACACGGGTCAACCCTATCGCATGCGGGACATGGCACCATTGTTGCAACTGTACCATTGGTGTTATAGGATCGGTGGTGCACTTTGCAACTATTGCACCCAAGGATCTGTGATGACTCAGACGTTCATCGAACTCGACAGTCGCCGGCGTGCCAGCCTCGCGAAGATCGCCCGCCATGACCGCTACCTGGTCGACGTCGCGCCGGACGGCACACTCACGTTGACCCCCGCAGTGGTGAGGTCGGTGATCGAAGACACGCTGCGCCAGACTCCGGGTTACATCGAGCAGCTGGAATACGACGCGGCACACCCAGAGACCGCGACCGAGTTCGACGACTGGAAGAACCCAGCCCTCGGCGGCGGCTCGTCCGACTGACGCGCCGCCGCCGAGGGCCCCAGCGCGTGGATGTATCGGGTCCAGGCGCGCATTCTCCCCGGCCGCAGCCAAGGCTGGAAATCGTCATCTCCGAATTGATCCGGATGTCGCCCTGCAGGCGGGTTGCTATGAACCGTTGGACTCAACTCACCCTGACACGCAGGGAGAACGTTCTCAGAGCGATCTTGCAGCCATGCTCGGTGAGCACACGGCAGACGCGCACGATAATCGGCGATGACCGCACAGATCAGCAATGTCGCGGGTCGCCGGCCCGCACGAAGCAACGTGTTGCCGCCCTCAATGTGTTCGTGCGTTCACGCTCGCACAACTCGCGGACCGTACCGGTGGGCACCCCGTCGCGGACGCTGCATACCGCCGCTACGGTTGCGCCCCGGCACCGCCCGTTCCGCCGAAGCCCGGCGTGTTGCCGTCGTGGGTGCCGCCGGGCTGCCCGGTAGCGCCCGTGACGCTGGCGGAGTTGCCGCCGGTGCCACCGTTGCCGCCGTCACCGCCGTCGGATCCGCCGCCCTGGCCGACGGCGCCGTTGCCGCCGGTGCCGCCATCACCGCCCGCGGCGTTGCCGTCGATGTTGTTGCCGCCGTCGCCGCCGGCGCCGCCGTTGCCGCTGTTGCCGGTCACGGTGTCGCCGTAGTAGCCGGCACCGCCGACACCGCCCTGGCCGCCGGTGCCGCCGGCACCGCTGGTGCTGTCACCGCCGGCACCGCCGGCCCCGCCGTTACCACCCACCGGGGCTTTGCCGGCGTACCCCTGGACGTTGACGGTGTTCAGATCGCCACCCTCGCCGCCCTGCCCGCCGGACCCGCCGGTACCGCTGCCGCTGGTCCCGCCGGCACCTCCGGCACCTCCGTCACCGCCGCCGGTGGTGCCGACACCACCGTCGCCCCCGGTGCCACCCGCGCCGCCGGCACCACCGTTGGCTGCGGCGCCACCGGCACCTCCGGCACCGCCGACTCCGCCGTAGCCGGCGTTGCCGGTGGTGAAGCTGCCGCCCACGCCGCCGGCACCGCCGTGGCCGCCGCCGGCGTTGGTGCTCGCCCCGCCTACGCCGCCGGCACCGCCGGCACCGCTGTAGCCCACCGGCTGCGCACCGGGGTAGGCCATGTAGCCGGTCGCATACCCACCGGCCCCGCCATTACCGCCGGCGCCGCCGGCGTTGTCGACGCCGCTGCCGCCGTCGCCGCCGATGCCGCCGCGTCCACCGGCATAGGTGCCGGCTCCGCCGTCGCCGCCGTCGCCGCCGCTGCCGGTGGGCCCGGCGGTGCTGGCACCGCCGTCGCC
>NZ_JBYCLE010000116.1:0-1149 GCF_057473765.1 Mycobacterium sp. TH-M106
ACGCCGGGCTGCCGGCGTTTCGCTACCCCGACCCGAACGGCACCCGCCGGTCCAACGGCGCGCCGCCGCCGGCGCCGCCGCTGGCCGAGGGCACCCCAGAGCATCCCGGGCCGGCGGTGGCGCCGGGTTCGCCGTGCTCGTACGCCCCGGCCGCCGGCGTGTTCGGCACCCCGCAAAACCCGCTGCCCTGCGCGGGCCTCGATCAGAACCTGGGCCCGTTCGGACCCAACGGGCCATACCCGGCCAGCCTCCCGGATGTGTTGACGTCGCCGCCGAACCCCAACGGCCCGCCGGCCACACCGGGACTGCCGGTGGCCGGTCGACCCGCCCAGACCCCGCCCGATGTGGCGGGCACCCCGGTACCGCTGCCGACCGACGCGCCGCCGGGGGCACGCACCGAGCCGCTGGGCCCGGTGGCCGGCCCGACACCCGCAAACCCCGGGGCAGCTGCGCCGCCGCCGCCGGCGGCGCCGTATCCACCGGCACCTCCGGGACCCGGCCCGCAACTGCCGGTCCCGTTCATCCCACCCGGCCAAGGCGGAAACAGCCAACCCGGCGGCGGAGGAGGAAGCCTTGGCAGCTAAAGAAAGCAGCCACACGTGAGCACCATCTTCGACATCCGCAACCTGCGGCTGCCGAAGCTGCCCGGCAGGACATGGCTGATCGGATCAATGGTGGCGGCTTTGGCGTTCGCGCTGGCCGCCGGCATGGTTGCCGCGGCAGCACAGCTGTATAAAAAGCTGACCACCACCACCGTCGTCGCGTACTTCCCGGAGGCTCCCGGGCTGTATCCGGGCGACAAGGTGCAGATCATGGGCGTACGGGTAGGAGCTATCGACAAGATCGAACCAGCCGGCGACACAATGCGAATCACGTTGCACTACAGCAACAAATACCAGGTGCCCGCCCAGGCCACCGCATCGGTGCTCAACCCCAGCCTGGTCGCCTCGCGCACCATCCAGCTGTCACCGCCCTACACCGGCGGGCCGGTGCTGGCCGACAACGCGGTGATCCCGATCGAACACACCCAAGTACCCGTCGAATGGGATCAACTGCGCGAGTCCATCAACGCGATCCTCAAGCAGCTGGGCCCGACACCGCAACAGCCGAAGGGACCGTTCGGCGACCTCATCGAATCGGCAGCCGACA
>NZ_JBYCLE010000117.1:0-1711 GCF_057473765.1 Mycobacterium sp. TH-M106
GCCGGCCGGGAGGCCCAGTCGGCGTTCGGGGACCCGACGGTCTATCTGGAACAGGCGGTGATCAACCCGCGCCACATCGAGGTGCAGATCCTCGCCGACGCCCGCGGCAACGTCGTGCACCTCTACGAGCGGGACTGCTCCGTGCAGCGCCGCCACCAGAAAGTCGTCGAACTGGCGCCCGCGCCGAACCTGGAGCCGGCACTGCGGGAGAAGATCTGTGGCGACGCGGTTGCTTTCGCCCGGCGAATCGGGTACAGCAACGCGGGCACCGTGGAGTTCCTGCTCGACGAACGCGGCCACCACGTGTTCATCGAGATGAACCCGCGGATCCAGGTGGAGCACACCGTCACCGAAGAGATCACCGATGTCGACCTGGTCTCGTCGCAGCTGCGCATCGCCGCCGGCGACACGCTGGACGACCTGGGCTTGCGACAGGAGGCGATCACACCGCACGGCGTGGCGCTGCAGTGCCGGATCACCACCGAGGACCCGGCCAACGGTTTCCGGCCGGACACCGGCCGGATCAGCGCCTACCGCAGCCCCGGTGGGGCAGGCATCCGGCTGGACGGCGGCACCCATCTGGGGGCCGAGATCAGCGCCCACTTCGATTCGATGCTGGTCAAACTGACCTGCCGGGGAAGGGATTTCACCACCGCGGTGAACAGGGCCAGGCGTGCGATCGCCGAGTTCCGAATCCGCGGCGTGGCTACGAACATCCCGTTCCTGCAAGCGGTTCTCGACGACCCGGACTTTGCCGCCGGCCGGATCACCACGTCGTTCATCGAAGAACGGCCGCACCTGCTGACCGCACGCTCGTCGGCTGACCGCGGGACCAAGATCTTGACCTACCTGGCCGACGTCACCGTCAACCCCCCGCACGGATCGCGGCGATCCGCCGTCTACCCGAAAGACAAGCTGCCCAAGCTGTCTGAAGCCGACCTGGCCGTGGCGCCGCCGCCGGGCTCCAAGCAGCGGCTGGCCCAGCTCGGCCCGGAAGGTTTTGCGAGCTGGTTGCGGACGTCGGCGGCTGTCGGTGTCACCGAGACGACGTTCCGCGACGCGCATCAGTCACTGTTGGCCACCCGGCTGCGGACCAGCAGCCTGCTCGACGTGGCGCCTTACGTCGCCCGGATGACCCCGCAGCTGCTGTCCATCGAGTGCTGGGGCGGAGCGACCTACGATGTGGCGCTGCGGTTCTTGAAGGAGGATCCGTGGGAGCGGCTGGCCGCGCTGCGTGAGGCGCTGCCCAACATCTGCCTGCAGATGCTGCTGCGGGGCCGCAACACGGTCGGCTACACCCCGTATCCGGAGTCGGTCACGTCGGCGTTCGTCGAAGAGGCCACCGCAACCGGGATCGACATCTTCCGGATCTTCGACGCGCTCAACAACGTCGCCTCGATGCGGCCGGCCATCGACGCGGTGCGCCAAACCGGTTGTACGATAGCCGAAGTCGCGATGTGCTACACCGGCGACCTGTCCGACCCGAACGAGCGCCTCTACACGCTGGACTACTACCTCGATGTGGCCGATCAGATCGTCGACGCCGGTGCGCACGTGCTGGGCATCAAGGACATGGCCGGCCTGCTGCGGCCGTCGGCTGCCACCGCGCTGGTAAGCGCGCTGCGCAGCCGCTTCGACCTGCCGGTGCACGTGCACACCCACGACACCCCCGGCGGGCAGCTGGCAACCTATGTGGCGGCCTGGCGCGCCG
>NZ_JBYCLE010000118.1:0-2823 GCF_057473765.1 Mycobacterium sp. TH-M106
GCGAGGTGGCCGGTCAGACGCGGCTGCTGAAATGGTCGATCCCGGGTGCGGCGCACTTCTTCACCATGTGGGCCTTCTTCTTGCTGCTCACCGTCTATATCGAGGCCTACGGGCTGCTGTTCAGCTCGCGGTTCCACCTGCCGATCGTCGGCACCTGGGACGCGCTGGGCTTCGTGCAGGACTTCTTCATCACGGCGGTCACCATCGCCATCGTCGTGTTCATGATCATCCGCACCATGCGCAACCCACGCGAATTAGGTCGGGCGTCGCGCTTTTACGGCTCACACAATGGCGGCGCCTGGCTGATCCTGATCATGATCCTCAACGTGGTGTGGACCTATGTGCTGCTGCGCGGCGCCGCGGTCAACACCGGCACCCTGCCCTACGGCAACGGGGCGTTCCTGTCGCAGCTGTTCGGCAGGATCATGGCGCCGCTGGGCACGGCCAACGAAACCATCGAAACCGTCGCACTGCTGCTGCACATCGGGGTGATGTTGGCCTTTTTGCTCATCGTGTTGCACTCCAAGCACCTGCACATCTTCCTGGCGCCGATCAGCGTCGTCTTCAAGCGACTGCCGGACGGGCTGGGTCCGCTGCTGCCGATCGAATACGACGGCAAGCCAATCGATTTCGAGGACCCCCCCGAGGATGCGGTGTTCGGCCGCGGCAAGGTAGAGGACTTCACCTGGAAGGGCATGCTCGACTTCGCCACCTGTACCGAGTGCGGACGCTGCCAGTCGCAGTGCCCGGCGTGGAACACCGGAAAGCCGTTGTCGCCCAAATTGTTGATCATGGATCTGCGTGATCACTGGATGCACAAAGCGCCCTATCTGCTCGGCGAGCAGGAAGCGCCGACCGGCTCGGAGGGCAAGGTCGACCTGGCCGACGCTGCGCCGGCCAGGGGCCACCATGTGCCGGAGTCGGGGTTTCCCCGGATCGGCGGCAGCGGACCGGAGCAGGCGGCCCGCCCGCTGGTCGGCACCGAGGAACAGGGCGGGGTGATCGACCCCGACGTGCTGTGGTCGTGCACCAACTGCGGTGCGTGCGTCGAGCAGTGCCCGGTCGACATCGAGCACGTCGACCACATCGTGGACATGCGCCGCTATCAGGTGCTGGTCGACTCGGAGTTCCCGTCCGAGCTGAATGCGCTGTTTAAGAACCTGGAAACCAAGGGCAACCCATGGGGACAGAACGCCAGCGAACGCACCAGCTGGATCGACGAGGTCGACTTCGACGTTCCGGTGTACGGCCGCGACGTCGACAGCTTCGACGGCTTCGAGTACCTGTTCTGGGTGGGTTGCGCGGGTGCCTTCGAGGACCGCGCGAAGAAGGTCACCAAGGCGGTTGCGGAGCTGTTGGCCATCGCGGGGGTGAAATATCTGGTGCTGGGCTCCGGCGAGACCTGCAACGGCGATCCGGCCCGCCGGTCGGGCAACGAGTTTTTGTTCCAGCAACTCGCTACCCAGAACGTCGAGACGCTGAACGGGGTGTTCGACGGCGTGGCGTCCGGCGACCGCAAGATCATCACCAGCTGCCCGCACTGTTTCAACACCATCAGCCGGGAATACCCGCAACTGGGCACCGACTTCACGGTGCTGCACCACAGCCAGGTGCTCAACCGGCTGGTCCGGGACAAGAGGCTGATTCCCGTTGCTCCTGTTTCTCAGGACATCACCTACCACGACCCGTGCTTTTTGGGCCGGCACAACAAGGTCTACGACCCGCCCCGCGAACTGGTCACGGCCTCGGGCGCGAACCTGGTCGAGATGCCGCGCAGCCGCGATCGTTCGTTCTGCTGCGGTGCCGGCGGCGCCCGGATGTGGATGGAAGAACACATAGGCAAACGCGTCAACCACGATCGGGTCGACGAAGCGCTGGCCACCGGGGCCACCACCATCGCCACCGCCTGCCCGTTCTGCCGGGTGATGGTCAGCGACGGCGTCGACGATCGCCAGCAGCTCGCCGGCCGGGAGGGTGTCGAGGTGCGTGACATCGCTCAGCTGCTGCTGCAGTCGCTGGATCGCAGCACGGTCGCCCTACCACCGAAGGGCGATGCCGCCCAGCGAGTCGCCCCAACCGCCCCGGCCGCGGCTGCACCCTCTACCGGGGTTGCCGAGGCGCCCGCGGCCTCAAAGCCCGCGGAAACCGGGCCGGCCAAGCCAGAAACCCGGACCGTCGCGCCCGCCAAGGGGTTGGGTATGGCGGCCGGGGCCAGGCGACCCGGTGCCAAAAAGCCCGCCCCAGCCCAGCCAGCCCAGCCGGAGGCCGGCAGTGAAGCGAGACCGACGCCAGAAAACGCCGGCGGACCACCCGCGCCGCCGGCCAAGGGCCTGGGCATCACCAAGGGTGCTCGTCCGCCGGGCAAACACTGAACCCGAGGGCTCGGCGCCGCTTCGCGTGCCAGTGGAGCCGTCATCGCCGGCCTCAGCAAAATTTCGCTGGACAGCTCTGGCACCATGGTGGACGTGAGCACTCACCACCTGCCGTGGCATGTGGGTACCGGGCAACAGCGGCAACGCACGTTCGCGCAGTCGGCCAAACTGCAAGACGTCCTGTACGAGATCCGGGGCCCGGTGCACGCCCACGCCGCCCGCATGGAGGCCGAGGGGCATCGCATCCTCAAACTCAACATCGGCAATCCGGCGCCGTTCGGTTTCGAAGCCCCCGACGTGATCATGCGCGACATGATCCAGGCGCTGCCCTACGCACAGGGCTACTCCGACTCGCAGGGCATCCTGCCGGCGCGGCGCGCGGTGGTCACCCGCTATGAGCTGGTCGACGACTTCCCCCGCTTCGACGTCGACGACGTCTATCTGGGCAACG
>NZ_JBYCLE010000119.1:0-3860 GCF_057473765.1 Mycobacterium sp. TH-M106
TTCACCGACCCCGGCATCCATGCCGAGCGGCTGCCGGTCGAGGAACTGGCCGAGCTGCGCCGGACCGCGCCGATCTGGTGGAACGAGCAGCCGGACGACAAGAGCGGCGGTTTCAAGGACGGCGGCTACTGGGTGGTGACCAAACACGCCGACGTCAAGGAGATCTCGCTGCGCGACGACGTCTTCTCCAGCTGGGAGAACGGCGCCATCCCCCGGTTCAAAGACGACATCGCGCGGGAAGACATCGACGTGGGGCGGTTCATCATGCTCAACCAGGACGCACCGCAGCACACCCGATTACGCAAGATCGTCTCGCGCGCATTCACCCCGCGCCACATCCTGCCGCTGCACGACGACCTCGAACAGCGGGCCCAGGCCATCGCCAAGGCGGCTGCGGCGCACGGCTCCGGCGACTTCGTGGTGCAGGTGGCCTCGGAGCTGCCGCTGCAGGCCATCGCCGGGCTGCTCGGGGTGCCGCAGGAAGACCGCGGCAAGCTGTTCGGGTGGACCAACCAGATGACCTCATACGACGACCCGGAGTTCGCCCACTACGACTCAAAAAACGCGGCGATGGAGATCATCGCCTACGGCTTGGAGCTGGCCGAACAGAAGCGACGCAACCCCGGTCTAGACATCGTTACCACGCTGGTCGAGGCCGATATCGACGGGGAGAAGCTTAACGACGACGAGTTCGGCTTCTTCATCGTCTTGCTAGCGGTGGCCGGCAATGAGACCACCCGCAACTCGATCACCCAGGGCATGATGGCCTTCACCGAACACCCGGATCAGTGGGAGCTGTTCAAAGCCCAGCGCCCGGAGACCGCCGCCGACGAGATCGTCCGCTGGGCCACACCGGTGACGTCGTTCCAGCGCACCGCGCTGACCGACTATGAACTCTCCGGGGTGCAGATCACCAAGGGCCAGCGGGTGCTGATGGTCTACCGCTCGGCCAACTTCGACGAAGACGTCTTCGACGACCCGTTCACCTTCAACATCTTGCGCGACCCGAATCCTCATGTCGGGTTCGGGGGCACCGGGGCCCATTACTGCATCGGCACACATCTGGCCCGGATGACGATTCAGCTGATGTTCGCCGCGATCGCCGACCACATGCCCGACCTGGCGCCCCTGGCCGAACCGGAACGGCTGCGCTCGGGCTGGCTCAACGGCATCAAGCACTGGCAGGTCGACTACACCGGCAAGAGCTCACTGGTCCACTGATCAGATCGACCAAAGTAGAACACGTTATAGAATTGCCGACATGTTGCGTGTCCAGACCCGCGACGAACTCGCCGCCGACTTGGCGCAGGCGGAACGCAGCCGGGTTCCGATCTCACCGCTGACGGAGACGTATCCCGCCATCGACGTGGTAGACGCCTACGAGATCCAGTTGATCAACATCCGGCAGCGGGTTGCCGAAGGTGCCCGGGTGGTGGGGCACAAGGTCGGCCTGTCGTCTGCGGCGATGCAGCAGATGATGGATGTCGACGAACCGGACTACGGACACCTGCTGAACGAGATGCAGGTGTTTGAGGACGTCGCGGTCAAGGCCGAACGGTATCTGTACCCGCGGGTCGAGGTCGAGGTGGCCTTCCTGCTGGCCGAGGATCTGCCCGGCGGCGACTGCACAGAGCAGCACGTGCTGGCCGCCACCGAGGCATTCGCGCCGGCGATCGAGCTGATCGACAGCCGCATCACCGAGTGGAAGATCAAACTGTGCGACACCATCGCCGACAACGCTTCGTCGGCCGGATTCGTGCTCGGTAAGCAGCGGGTGTCGCCGGCCGACATCGACATCAAGAACATCGACGCGGTGCTGACCCGAGGCGGCGAGGTGGTGGCCAAGGGCCGCAGCGACGCAGTGCTGGGCAACCCGGTCACCGCGGTGGCATGGCTGGCGCGCAAGGTGGATGGCTTCGGGGTGCGCCTGCGGGCGGGCGACATCGTATTGCCCGGCACCGCCACCCGGGCTGTCGACGCGCGAGCGGGTGATGTTTTTATCGCCGATTTCGCCGGACTGGGTTCGGTCCGGCTGGCTTTCGAATAGAGGAGCTCATGCCTGACAAAGCGTCAGTCGCCATCGTCGGGTCGGGCAACATCGGCACCGACCTGCTGTACAAGCTGCTGCGCTCGCAGTGGTTGGAACCACGCTGGATGGTCGGCATCGACCCGAACAGCGAGGGTTTGGCGCGGGCGGCCAAACTCGGCCTGGAGACCACCCACGAAGGGGTGGACTGGCTGCTGGCCCAAGACGAGCAGCCCGACCTGGTGTTCGAGGCCACCAGCGCCGCCGTCCACACGGCGGCCGCACCGAAGTACGCCGAGGCCGGGATCCGCGTCGTCGACTTGACGCCGGCCGCGGTGGGTCCCGCGGTGATCCCCCCGGCCAACCTGCACCAGCATCTCGGGGCGCCCAACGTCAACATGATCACCTGCGGCGGGCAGGCCACCATCCCGATCGTCTACGCGGTGTGCCGGGCGGTCACTGCGCCTGCTAAGGCGACTGGGGCCGAAGGGGTCGCCGGCACCGTGCCGTACGCGGAGATCGTGGCATCGGTGGCGTCGGTGTCGGCCGGGCCGGGCACCCGGGCCAACATCGACGAGTTCACCAAGACCACCGCCAAGGGGGTGGAGACCATCGGCGGCGCACAGCAGGGCAAGGCGATCATCATCCTCAACCCGGCCGACCCGCCGATGATCATGCGCGACACCATCTTCTGCGCCATCCCCACCGATGCCGACCGCGAGGCCATCGCCACGTCGATCGACGACGTGGTAGCGCAGGTGCAGACCTATGTTCCGGGCTACCGGCTGCTCAACGAACCGCAGTTCGATGAGCCGTCGCTGAACTCCGGTGGCCGCGCGGTGGTGACGACCTTCGTCGAGGTGGAAGGCGCCGGGGATTACCTGCCGCCGTACGCGGGAAACCTGGACATCATGACCGCGGCCGCGACCAAGGTCGGTGAGGAGATCGCCAAGGAGAGCCTTGCGGTGGCTGGAGGTGCACGATGACCGGCGCCGACGATGCAGTGGGGGTACCTCCCGCTTGCGGGGGACGTAGCGACGAGGAGGAGGTGGCGGCGTCATGAGCACCGGTATTTGGGATGTCCGGATCACCGATACCAGCTTGCGAGACGGCAGCCACCACAAGCGTCACCAGTTCACCAAGGACGAGGTGCACGCCATCGTCGCGGCGCTGGATGCCGCCGGCGTCCCGGTCATCGAGGTGACCCACGGCGACGGGCTGGGCGGGTCGAGTTTCAACTACGGGTTCTCCAAAACCCCCGAGCAGGAACTGATCAAGTTGGCTGCCGACACCGCCAAGGAGGCCAAGATCGCGTTTTTGATGCTGCCCGGGGTGGGCACCAAAGACGACATCATGAAGGCCCAGGACAACGGCGGGTCGATCTGCCGGATCGCCACCCACTGCACCGAGGCCGACGTGTCCATCCAGCACTTCGGTCTGGCCCGCGAACTGGGACTGGAGACTGTCGGCTTTTTGATGATGGCGCACACCGTCGGCCCGGAGAAACTCGCCGAGCAGGCTCGGGTCATGGCCGACGCCGGCTGCCAGTGCGCCTACGTGGTGGACTCGGCCGGCGCACTGGTGCTGGAGGGGGTCGCCGACCGAGTCGCCGCACTCGTCGCCGAACTCGGTCAGGACGCCCAAGTGGGCTTCCACGGGCATGAGAACCTCGGTCTGGGCGTGGCCAACAGTGTCGAGGCGGTGCGCGCCGGGGCTAAGCAGATCGACGGGTCCTGTCGGCGCTTCGGCGCGGGGGCCGGCAACGCGCCGGTGGAGGCGCTGATCGGGGTGTTCGACAAGATCGGTGTCAAGACCGGCATCGACTTCTTCGACA
>NZ_JBYCLE010000120.1:0-37353 GCF_057473765.1 Mycobacterium sp. TH-M106
AGATGGTCGTCGTCGAACAGTGCCGAATCGGCCTTGAACCTGTGGGACACTCTCACTGGAAGTGCCTTTCTTGCGCTGGTCAGATTGTTGTGTGGTAGCTCCAATCATCCCAGCTCAGAGGGCACTTTCCTTATTCCGACACCCGATCAACAGCCAATTCATCCGTGGATCGAGGCTAAGCTTGCCGGGTGTCCGAGAACCCCTACCTGGTCGGATTGCGGCTGGCCGGAAAGAAAGTCGTCGTGGTCGGCGGCGGGTCCGTGGCCCAGCGCCGGTTGCCCCTGCTCGTCGCCAGTGGTGCGGAGGTCCACGTCGTCTCCCGTGCCGCCACCCCCGCCGTCGAGTCGATGAGCGGCGTCACGTTGTCCGTGCGGGACTACCGCGACGGGGATCTCGAGGGTGCCTGGTATGCGATTGCAGCCACCGACGACCCGCAGGTGAACGAAGCTGTCGTCGCCGAAGCGGAACGCCGTCAGATCTTCTGCGTCCGCGCCGACATCGCCGTCGAGGGGACCGCCGTCACACCGGCCTCCTTCAGCTACGCGGGACTGTCGGTGGGGGTGCTCGCCGGTGGCGAGCACCGCCGGTCTGCGGCAATCCGATCCGCGATCCGGGAGGCGCTGCAAAACGGCGTGATCACGCTGGAGAGCTCTGCGAACTCCGATGTTGTACGCGGCGGCGTCGCGCTGGTCGGGGGCGGCCCGGGGGACCCGGAACTGATCACGGTGCGCGGTCGTCGTCTGCTCGCCCAGGCCGACGTGGTGGTCGCGGACCGGTTGGCGCCGCCGGAACTTCTGGCCGAGCTGCCGCCGCACGTCGAGGTCATCGACGCTGCCAAGATCCCTTATGGGCGGGCCATGGCCCAGGAGGCGATCAACGACGTCCTGATCGACCGGGCGCGGGCCGGCAGCTTCGTGGTCCGCCTCAAAGGTGGGGATCCCTTCGTGTTCGCACGCGGCTACGAGGAGGTGCTCGCGTGCGTCGACGCCGGGATCCCGGTGACGGTGGTGCCCGGTGTGACAAGTGCCATAGGCGTACCGGCGCTGGCGGGCATCCCGGTCACCCATCGCGCGATAAATCACGAGTTTGTGGTGGTCAGCGGCCATCTGCCGCCCGGTCACCCCGAATCGTTAGTGAATTGGGACGCTGTGGCGGCATTGACGGGCACCCTTGTTTTGCTGATGGCGGTCGAACGCATCGAACTCTTCGTGGATGCCCTGTTGAAGGGCGGCCGACCTGCGGATACGCCGGTCCTTGTCGTCCAGCACGGGACGACGGCGGCTCAGCAGACGTTGCGGGCCACTCTTGTCGACACGCCAGAGAAAATCCGTGCCGAAGGTGTCCGACCTCCCGCGATCATCGTGATCGGGGCCGTCGCCGCCTTCGGGGCTTTAAACAATTCTTAAGATTACTGTAAGGTAACCCGTTATGACGGCTCTCAACGACTCGGATCGAGCGGTCCGCAATTGGACATCTGCACTCCCCGATCGTCCGGTGCCGGCGCGTGCGGCGCGTCAGGCAGAGACCGCCACCCCCCGTGCCGGGAGGTATTTACCCACCTGGTTGCCCTCTCGCCGCTTCATCGCGGCCGTTGTCGCGATCGGCGGCATGCAGTTGCTGGCGACGATGGACAGCACGGTTGCCATCGTCGCACTGCCCAAGATCCAGAATGAGCTCAGCCTGTCCGACGCGGGCCGTAGCTGGGTCATCACCGCCTACGTGCTCACCTTCGGTGGGTTGATGCTGCTCGGTGGCCGTCTCGGGGACACTATCGGGCGTAAACGTACGTTCATCGTCGGCGTCGCGTTGTTCACCATCTCGTCCGTCCTGTGCGCCGTGGCCTGGGACGATGCGACGCTGGTCATCGCCCGACTCTCCCAGGGCGTCGGGTCGGCCATCGCGTCGCCGACCGGCCTGGCGCTGGTGGCGACGACCTTCCCCAAGGGGCCGGCGCGGAACTTCGCCACCGCGGTCTTCGCCGCGATGACCGCGGTCGGGTCGGTGATGGGCCTGGTGGTCGGCGGGGCGCTGACCGAGTTGTCGTGGCGGCTGGCGTTCCTGGTGAACGTGCCGATCGGGCTGGTGATGATCTATCTGGCCCGGACCGCGCTGCGGGAGACCAACAGGGAGCGGATGAAGCTGGACGCGGCGGGGGCCATGCTGGCCACCCTGGCCTGCACGGCCGCCGTGTTCGCCTTCTCGATGGGGCCGGAGCAGGGCTGGATCTCGATCACCACCCTCGGGTCGGGCGCGGTGGCCATGGCCGCCGCTCTGGCCTTCGTCATCGTCGAGCGCACCGCCGAAAACCCCGTGGTCCCGTTCCGGCTGTTCCGCGACCGCAACCGGTCGGTCACCTTCGTCGCGATCTTCCTGGCCGGCGGCGTCATGTTCACCCTGACGGTGTTGATCGGCCTCTATGTACAGGACATCCTGGGCTACAGCGCGTTGCGCGCGGGCGTCGGCTTCATTCCGTTCGTCCTCGCGATGGGTATCGGCCTGGGCGTCTCCTCTCAGCTGGTGTCGCGGTTCTCACCGCGGATCGTGACGATCGCCGGTGGATACCTCCTGTTCCTCGCGATGCTGTACGGCTGGTGGTTCATGCATCGGGGCGCACCCTACTTTCCGAACCTGGTCATGCCGATCGTCATCGGTGGGATCGGCATCGGCATGGCCGTCGTCCCGCTGACCCTGTCGGCGATCGCGGGCGTGGGTTTCGACCAGATCGGCCCGGTGTCGGCGATGACACTGATGCTGCAGAGCCTGGGCGGGCCGCTGGTCCTGGCGGTCATCCAGGCCGTGATCACCTCGCGCACGCTGTACCTCGGCGGCTCGACAGGCCCGGTCAAGTTCATGAACGACGCCCAGTTGCGGGCTCTCGACCACGGTTACACCTACGGTCTGCTCTGGGTGGCCGGAGCCTCCATTATCGTCGGCGTGGCCGCGCTGTTCATCGGATACACCCCGGAGCAGGTTGCCCACGCGCAGGAGGTCAAGGAAGCCATGGAGGCCGGGGAGCTGTAGCTCCTGACGTTCAGTACTTTTTGACGACCGCTTGGGGAGCGGTTCGCCAGGTCCGGCCGTCGTCCCGCTGCTGACGGGGCGAGCTCGATGGTCTCGTCTTGCACCGCGCGCGGGTTGCCCGCCGGGCTGCGCCAGGCCAGAAAGGCGCTGGAATTGTGCGAGGTGTACCGGATGCGGTCATCGACCAGCAGCTGGTGGCGGGTGGCGCCCGCTGCGACACCGAGGCCGGCCGCCGCCAGTTCACCGAGCAGCGCGCGGTCCCGGCGCCCGGGGCTGTGCAGGTCGTCGGTGTCGTCGATTCCGATGAGCAGTTTCGCCCCGGCGAGCGCCCCGCCGCCGGTCACGGGTCGACCCCCAGGCGGTGGTATGGCGCGACGGGGCCGCCGCACGGCGAGCGTGCCCAAGGCGCGGAGCCGCGACTACACGAAACCGGCGCACATAAGCACTCATCCAAGGAGTCCGTACGTGAAATAATCCGTCAACCCATCGCGTCGGCCGCGGCCGCCACCGCGTCGGACCGGGGAAGGTCGCGCGCGTCGGCATCCCCGGTCGCTGATCGACCGCGGCTATCGCAACGAATTCCTGGAAACCGACGACGCGGCTGACGCCGCGCCGACAATGCCGCGTCCGCATGCAGGGTCGGAGCGTGGTGGTCAACCGGAGGGGGTCACCGGGACGCTCGCGGGGCCCGGTGAAGTTCATGGACGACGAGCGATTGCACGCCTTGCATCACGGCTACATCGGCGGCCTACTGTGGGTGGCCGGCGCGGCCGTCATCGTCGGCGCAGCGGCGGTGTTGATCGGCTACGGTCCCGGCAGAGGTCGCCACGCCCAAGAGGTCAAGGACGCGATCGAAACCACCGTCTTGCTGGCGTGCGCGATCCGCGCCGGCGCCCCGGCTGCGAATTCGTGGGCACAATTTCACTCTTTTCATGCGCCGCTGCATTCGATTCCGCATCTGCGAGTGCTGCTGTCGATTTAGGCCTGCGGCGCACAGCGCACGAGTCAGATCGGTCAGCTACGGCAGAGGTCACCCGTGCGGCGGGCATCGCTGCCGGCCTGTACCTCGCGCATTATCGGCTCCCAGAACCCTGCGGGAACCGGGTAGGGAGCATAGAAGCCGGTGCGGGTGAAGACGTCGCCGTATTTGGTGAGCAGACTTTCGGCGACGCGCTCGGGCGGGGCGACAATCGCGAACTCATGCAATAGCTCATCGGTGATCCGGCGGTTCATCTGGTCCCACGCACCGCGCTTGGATAGCGCGTTGAGCTCCTCGCCGAGATCGCTCCAGCCGTGCGCGTCAAGCACACATCGGTAGGCCGGGGTCGAGCCGTACACGGCGATCTGGCTGCGTACCGCCGCGTCGGCCGCCTGCGTGGATGCTTTGTCGGGGCCGGTCACGATGAAGGGCAGGCCGCTGATCTCGAACCCGTCGAGCGTGTCTTTGCCGGCGATCGCTCGGCCGTTGCTCAGCGCCGCCAGGGTGGTCTCGCGCAGGTAGCGCTCGGTGGTGAACGCGTGCACGGAGAAGCCGTCCGCCACCTCGCCGGCCACCTCAGTCATCCGGGCTCCAACACCGGCCAGGATGATCGGCGGGTTGCCATAGGGGTTCGGTCCCGGACTGAAAAACGGCGTCATCAGCGTGTGCGTGTAGTACTCACCGGTGAAACGCAGTGGTTCGCCGGTGGCCCAGCTGTGCCAAATCGCCCGCACGGCCAGAAGGTACTCGCGCATCCGCCGGGCTGGCGCCGACCACGGCATCGAGAACCGCTTTTCGATGTGCGGCTTGATCTGTGAGCCGACGCCGAGCTGGAACCGCCCAGCGGAGTAGAGCTGCAGATCATTGGCCACCATCGCCAGCGACATCGGATTGCGCGCGAAGGCCACCGCGATCGCGGTGCTCAGCTTTATCGTTGTGGTGCGGGTGGCGGCCACGGCTAGCACCGGGAACGGGTCGTGTGATATCTCCGGAAGGCACACGCCGTCATAGCCGTGCTGCTCGGCCCAAGCAGCTCGCTCCCAGTCGCCGGGTTCACCGAACAGCGAGTAGTGAACCTTCACGGCGAGTCCGCCGTTGCCGCGGGCGGGTTAGGTCGGGGACTGGCTGTTCGACCCAGCCGGCGCCGCCAGTCCCTGGCCCCGAGCAGCCTCGCCATTCGAGACTGGACCTTGCCCTTCCACGGGCTATACGGATACCAGAACAACTCCCTCTTCATCGCCACCCGGTCGGCAGCAATGCCTTTGGTGCGGCAATACTTTCGGATGCCATCGGGACCTCCCGCGCGCGAGCCCGGCCCCGAGTCCTTCCAACCGTGCATAGGCAGTGGGTACTGAAATACCGACATGATCGCGTTGTTGATGTTCACCGACCCGGTGTCCATCTGCTTGGCCAGCTCCATCCCCTTGGAGTGATCGCGTGTCCACACGCTGCCTGACAGCCCGTACCGGCAATCGTTGGCCTTTTGGATCGCTTCCTGTGCGTCGCGAACCTTCATCACCGGCAAGGTCGGGCCAAAGGTCTCCTCGCGCATGCAATCCATGCCATGGTCGACGTCGACCAATACGGTTGGCTCATAGAACAGTCCGTCTGTCCGCGCCTTGCCTCCGATGAGGACCTTGGCGCCTTTGCTGATCGCGTCCTGTACTTGTCGGGAGACGATTTCCAGCTGTTGCTCGCTGGCCATTGCTCCGATGTCACAGGAATAGTCGTGGCCCGCATCCATGCCCTGGCGCAGCGTGGACGTCTTGGCGACCAGCTTGCGGACGAACTCGTCGTAAACCGCGGCCTCGACGTATACCCGCTCGATTGAGATGCACGTCTGGCCGGAGTTGAAGAATCCGGCCCACACCGCGCAGTCGACTGCCCGGTCGATGTCGGCGTCCGCACACACGACCATGGCGTCCTTGCCGCCCAATTCAAGGCTGCACGGAATAAGTCGTTGTGCTGCGGCGACGGCCACCCGCCGACCGGTGTCGACCGAGCCGGTAAACATGACATAGTCGACGACATCGATTACCGCCGAGCCGGTTTCGCCGGCCCCGAACACGACATCCAACACATCGGGGGCCCCGATTTGTTTCCATCCGCCGACCGCCGCCCGCCACGCGAGCGGGGTGAGTTCGGATGGCTTCGACACCACCGCACAGCCGGCCATCAGCGCTGGCGCGATGTCCAGCAACGGCATCGCCAGTGGGTAGTTCCAGGGTGTGATCACGCCGACCAACTGGTAGGGCTCGTAGACGGTCATCAGGCGCTTGGCGATATTCGCCGGTCCGGCGGGGCGGACGTGTTCGTCGGCGAGAAACTCGGCGGCGTGCTCGATCCAGTAGTTGGCTACATCGGTCGCCAAGATCTCGATATTCGAATCACCCCATGACTTGCCGGATTCCTGCTGGACCAGTTCCAGCAATTCGTCGGCATGGTCGAGGATCCAATCCCGCCACTTGCTCACCCATCGGGCGCGCGCGTCGACTCCCATTGCCTGCCAGGCAGGTTGGGCCGACCGCAACCGCGCCGCGCTGTCGGCGACGTCGGTACGCCGCGCGGTCGGCACGCTACCAATCGCTTCGCTCGTCGCCGGGCAGGTGACGGTGATTTGGGCGGATCCTGTTAGGCCGTTGGCGTCCACGGGCGTCGTTTTCGATTTCGCGTCGGGCGGCACGCGATCACCTCCGAGATAGTTGTGGCGTTCAGAACCGGATGATGCCGCGCAGGTTGATGCCGTCACGCATGTCGGCATAACCCTGGTTGATCGCTTGCAGCGGATATTCGCGAGTGATCAGCTCGTCGAGTTTTAGCTGCCCGCTCGTGTAGAGACTGAGCATGCGAAGGATGTCGTAACGAGGATTGGAAGAGCCGAAAAGCGATCCGCGAAGCTGCTTTTCAAACAGCGTGAGGTCGGCAAGGGACATCGTCACGCTGGTGTCGGTGAGGTGCGGAGTTGCGGTCATCACAACCCGGCCCCGCTTGCCGACGAGACAAAGCGCCTGCGCTACGTAGCCCGCCTCGGCCGTGTCTGTGGTGACCACGCAAACATCGGCCATTTGCCCCTCGGTGAGATGGCTGATGACCGCGAAGGCCTCATCAACGGTTGCGGCACTGTGGGTCGCCCCGAATTCGTAGGAGCGCGCGCGTTTATATTCGACCGGGTCGAGGGCCACGATGTGAAGGGCACCAGCGATCCGGGCACCCTGCACCGCGTTGATGCCGACGCCGCCCACTCCCATCACGACCACGGTGTCACCGTCCCGCGTTTCGCCCGTGCGAACCGCACTGCCATAGCCCGTGGTGACCCCGCACCCGACCAGGGCGGCCTTGTCCAACGGGATACCCGGGTCGACCTTGACCACCGACGACGTTGGCACGACGGTGTATTCGGCAAACGTTCCCAGCAAGCACATTTGGCCCAGGTCTTGACCGCGGGCGTGGAACCGGTAGCTGCCGTCGAGTTGCGGTCCGGCAATGACCGTCGCCCCCAGCACGCAGAGATTGCCCATGCCTTTCGCGCACGGTAAGCAGCGGCCGCAGGACGGGACGAAGCTGAACACAACGGGATCGCCCGTTGCGACTTCGGTTACTCCCGGCCCGACGTCGACGACGACGCCGGCGCCTTCATGGCCGCCGATCGCGGGCAGCGCCATCGGCATATCCCCGCCGACGATGTGGTCGTCGGTCCTACACAGTCCGCTGGCGGTCATTTGCACCAACACCTCGGCCTCTTTCGGGCCGTCCAGTTCGACTTCTTCGACCTCCCATTTCTGATGACGGTCCCACAACACAGCCGCGTTTGTTTTCATGTGGTGCGCCTTTCGTCCTCGAGGGCTTGCAGCTATTCGTCCCCGTCGCGTGGATCGTCTTGTAGGCCAGTGAATAGCAACCTGGTCAGCTCCTTGCTGGCCCCGTCCACGTCCAGGGTTTCTTCTCGCATGCTGCTGTCCATTGCGAGAAACCAGGACATCCCGAAGACAGCCACGGTGGTGCGGCGTGCGTCGAAGTCGACGTGCCGCCAGGTGGGAAGGGCCTTTTGGACCAGGTTCACTATCCTGCTCAGCATGGGCTCCAGGCGGTCCCGATAGAACTTTTTCCCGACTTCCGGGTCACCGAACAGCACCGTCCCGAACAGCGGGCTCAGTTCGACCATGATGTATAAGATCTCCCGCACGAACTCCTCGGTTGTGCGCTGCTGGATGTTCTCCGCTCCGATCGCCAACTTGCGGGTCTGCTGTTCGGTGCGTTCCAGCAATTGCTCGAGCGGGTAAATCACGGCTTCGCTGAATAGCTCTTCTTTGGAACTGAAGTGCTGGTACATCAGCGCCGTATTGACTCCGGCCGCATCAGCTATATCGACGACGCGCGTCCCGCCTACACCGTTGTTGACAAATACCTTCTGAGCGGCCTCAAGGATAAGCGCACGTCGCTCAGCTTTAGGCAGCCGACGTCGCAGCGGGCTCGACATTTCTTTACCACCGATCTTCGTACCTTGCCCAACGAGCGTGAGTCAACCATGACAGCAACCTGGGCTAGCCGCGGCGCTGAGGGAAGCGCGGTCGGATTGACACTACCAACGGAAGTGTTATAAGTATACAACTATCTACTTATGGGAGGTGGCATGTCTCAGCGAGTCGCATTGGTCACGGGTGCCGGTGCGGGCGTGGGGAGGGCGGTCGCGTTGCGGTTGGCCCGGCAATGTGCGGCGGGGACGGTGCTGGTCAACGACGTGGTGAGCGAGGCGGCCGAGCGAGTGGCCGGCGAGGTGACGGAGCTGGGCGCTCGTGGCGTCCCGGCGGTAGCCGACGTTACGTCCTGGGATGCCGTTCGCGATCTGGTCGATCAACATGGCCCGATCGATGTGCTCGTCAACAATGCGGGGGTGCCCGTCGGGAGCGCTGAGCCCGCCCAGTTTGCGACATCCGAACCGGTGCAATGGGCTCCGTGGATGAAACTCAACCTTGAGGCGGTGATGTACTGCACCCGCGCAGTGCTACCCGGGATGTTGCAAAACCGCTGGGGCCGGGTGATCACGGTTATTTCCGACGCCGCTCGCGTCGGCGAAGCCGGGTTGGTTGCCTATTCCGCGGCGAAAGCGGGGGCGGCCGGGTTCATGAGAGCCGTGGCGCGGGAAGTGGGCCCCGCCGGGGTCACCTGCAACTGCGTGGCACTCGGCACCATCAAGCATGGCCGGATCGCGGAGTTCCTCACCGAGGAGATCGAACGAAAGATGTTGCGCGCCTATCCGACGTCGCGTCTGGGGACGCCCGATGACGCCGCCGGGATGATCGCTTTCCTAGCTGGCGCCGATGCCGAATGGATCACCGGGCAGACCTACCCGGTCAACGGCGGCTTCTCGATGGCGGTGTGAGCATGAGCGACCAGGCCGAATCGGTAATCGTCGCCGAGCGTGACCGCGTACTGCACATCCAACTCAATCGCCCGACCGCTGGCAACGCGCTGGACTGGGCCACGCTCGAGGGTCTGCACCGGGCCTTCACCCGCCTCAACGAGGACGAGCGCCTATGGGCCGGAGTGCTAACCGCTACCGGCGAGGCAATCTTCTGTGCGGGAGCGGATTTGAAAGCTCTGCCGCAACAGGTCGCCGAGAAGCTGAAACAGGGGATAGCCCCACCGGACACCATCATGCACGGCTTGCGGGTACAGAAGCCGTTGTTGTGCTCACTCAACGGTGATGCGTTCGGCGGCGGCGTGGAACTCGCGTTGGCATGCGATCTGCGCATCGCAGCCGACCATGTTCGGCTTTCCCTGCCGGAGGCCCGCGTCGGACTGATCCCCGCCGGCGGTGCGACGTACCGGCTGCCGCAGCTGATCGGTAGGGGACACGCCCTGCGCATGATGCTCACCGGCGAGCCCGTTTGCGCCACTGAGGCATTGGCCTGGGGGCTGGTTGACCAAGTGGTCCCGAAGGACGAGCTCGACGGGGCAATCAGTGAGTGGACCGAGATGATCTTGCGCAGCGCACCGCTGGCGGTCCAAGTCATCAAAGAGCTGGTCGATGCCGCACCGTCGATGCCTGCGACGGCCGCCCTGCAGGCGGAAGCGGCGGCCATCGCCCGGATTCAGCGCACAGCGGACGCTGCCGAAGGGTCGCGCGCGTTCCGGGAGCGCCGGGCGCCGACGTGGTGTGCCCAGTGAGCCCGTCGTTCGACCCGGAGATTCTGTTGACGGACGGTCACAGTGCGACACTGATTTCCGCGTGGTGCCCGGAGTGCGGTGCCGTGATGTTCCCCCGGCGACAGCAGTGCGTGCGTTGCGGTTCGGACACTCGCAACGGCCATCTGCCGACTACCGGTGTCGTGCAAAGTTATTGCCGTATAACGTTTCCGCTGCCCGGTGCGGAACCGCCGGTCACCTTGGTACGGGTGGAACTGAGTCCGCAGGTGATCGTCCAAGGAGTGATGGCCGGCACGGTGGAAATTGGCGATCGGGTTGCCGTGGTACCCCGTCCGATCCCGGACGGCGCCGAAACGGCCACCGGTTTCGGCTTCGCGCGGAGCGCGTCATGAGCATTCAAACACAATGCACGCCGCCAGGCCGCCCCGTCTACGTCGCGGGTGTCGGCATGACGAAATTCGCCAAAAGCCATGACGCGGCCGGCAGGAAACTCGCCGCTTCGGCCATTCGGGATGCGTTGACCGACGGGGGCATCGTGTGGTCGGAAGTCGGACTTCTGGTAGCCGGTGTTGTCGGCGGCGAAATGGGATTCGCGCCGTCCATCGTGCACGAGTTGGGCTGGACCGGGGTGCCCGCTCATGTCGTGGAGAACGCCTCGGCCACCGGCTCGGCGGCGTTCGATGACGCATATGCGGCAGTAGCCACCGGGTGCGCCTCATCCGCGGTCGCGGTGGGGTGCGGCAGTCTTGCGAGCGCCCTCGACGGTGCCGCGAACCTGCAGGGCAGAATCGACCTTGCGGCGATCTCCGGCAATAACCTGCCGCCGACGACGTTCGCCATGCTCAAGCGGCAACGTATGCACGACTACGGCGAACCCGACGACGCCGCGTTGACCGTGGTGGCCAAGAATTTGCACCATGCGAGTCTGAATCCGCTGGCACAGCGCCGCACCGCGGTGCCCGTGGCCGAACTCAAGTCCTCGCCGATGTTCGCCGAACCACTTCGCCGGGTTGAATGTTGCCCAATCGGCGACGGCGCCGCCGCCGTCGTGCTGACCGCCGAGCCGCCACAGAACGCGGCAGTGGCCGTGCGCGTCGCCGCGGCCACCTCCGGCACCGACCAATGGCACCCCGCGGCGTCGTGTGCACCAGATCCGGAAATCACGCGCCGTGTAGCGGACGCCGCCTACCGGCTCGCGGGTATCACCGCGGACGACCTCGATCTGATCGAACTTCACGACGCGTTCAGCGTGGAGGAATTGCAGTACCTTGAAGATCTTGGCGTCTGCCCACCGGGGCAGGCCGGAAAGCAAATGCTGGCCGGCAAATTCGGCCTCGGCGGCAGGGTCGCGGTCAACACCAGCGGCGGACTGATAGCGCGCGGGCACCCCGGCGGAGCCACCGGTTTGGCCCAGATCGTCGAGCTGGCGACGCAGCTGCGCGGCGCGGCCGGCGAGCGCCAGCACGGCGGCGCCAGAATCGGTCTTGCACAGATGATTGGCGCGGGCGGTTCATGCTATGTGCAGATTCTGCGACGTGAGGACGTGTCACGATGACGTCTAACACCTTCGGCGTGCACAGCGAAACCTATCCCGAGCTGATCGCGACGTTTGGCGATCGGCCCGTCGATGCGGTGGCGGTCCGAGACGACACGACAACGCTGACCTACCATGAGCTCTACCAGCGCGTCGGGTCACTGGCCGGATGGCTGTCCGATTGCGGCGTGGAACCCGGCGACACGGTGGCGCTCATGATCGCCAGCAGTGCGGAACTACTCGTCGCCCAGCTCGCCACCCAGGCCGTCGGAGCCATCGGTGCTCTAGTCAACACCAGCCTGGTCGGGCAGGCGTTGCGACACATCATCGAATTGGCGTCGCCCACCACAATTCTCGCTGACGAACCATCCGCAGCGCAGTTGAGCAGGGAATCGGTGCCATGCCACAGCACGCACGATCCCGCCGTGGCTGCTGCTCTGCGCGGCGGCTGCGATCCGACTCCTTGGCTACACGGGCGATCATGCACTGCCCACGATCCAGCGTTCATCAACTTCACTTCGGGTACCACCGGCTTCCCCAAAGGTGTTGTGCTCGAACAGCGCACCAGCGCCCGAGCGATGATAATCGGGGCCCTGCTCGGACTGAAGGACGGTACGGAATCGTTCTACATCCCGACCCCGATCTACCACGCGATGGGCTTGGCGTTGGCCTCGCTCGGTTTGCGGTTGGGCGCCACACTTGTCCTGCGCCGCCGCTTCAGTGCTCGCAACTTCTGGTCGGACATCCGAGAAAATCGCAGCACCCTGACCTACTACGTAGGCACGATGCCGCGCATGATCTTCAACCAGCCCCCGAACGCGTTGGACGCCGATCACCACCTGAAAGCCTTTCTCGGGGGCGGAATGCCGGCCGACATCTGGGCGGAGTTCGCCGCCCGATTCAACGTCAGGATCGTCGAATCCTACTCGGCCAGTGACGCCGTCGGAACCTTCAACAATTTCGGCAACGCACCCGTGGGCTCGATCGGCCAGCCCAGCCCGGACATCGAAGCGCGTCTTGTCGACGCTGACGGCAACGACGTAACCGTCGGAGAGCCCGGTGAGCTACTCGTTCGGCCCAGGCAGCCTGCCGAGGACCCAGCGGTCGTCTACTACCGGGACGACCAAGCCACCCGGGAGAAGAACGAGGGCGGGTGGGTGCACACCGGCGACCTGATGCGGACCGACGCCGCCGGTAACTACTACTACGTCGACCGGTTGCGGCACATGATCCGTCGGCGTGGAGTCAACATCGCTTCGCGCCAAATAGAGGACATCCTCGCGGCGCACCCGTCGATCACCGAGTGTGCCGCCGTCGGGGTTCCGTCCCCGCTGGGCGAAGAAGACGTCAAAATTGTGGTACGCCCGGCAGATGACACCCTCAGCGAAAGCGACGTCGCCGAGATCGCCAACGCGCACCTGCCCAAACACATGTGTCCTCGCTACGTCGAGCTGGTAGCCGAACTGCCGCTGACCATCACGCAGCGCATCAAGCAGTTCGAGCTCAAAGCAGGATGGCAGACCGCGACCACCTGGGATCTGGAAACAGCGAGCTTTCCATTTCGGGGACCGAGCGCATGAACGCGCTCTCCGACGAGCAGTGCCTGCTTCGCGACGCGATCGAGAAGTTCGTCGACACCGAGTTGATACCCCATGAGACTGAGCCGATCACCTCCGAGTTCCGGCAGCGCATCCATGCGGGGCTGCATCAGCTCGGCATCTGGGCGCTCGGTGTTCCGGAACGTTTCGGGGGAGCCGGCGGCACCCCGCTCGACCGGGTCGTGATGATCGAGCAATTGTCGCGTTCGTTGCTGGGGCCCGAACTGATCGGCCGGATGGGCGAACCGCTGTCGATCCTGTTCGCCGCGACACCCGATCAACAGCAACGGTATTTGGAGCCGGTCGTGCGAGGGGAAATGCTGGGCGCCTTCGCGCTGACCGAACCGACCGGCGGTGCCGATCCGGTGCACAACATGACAACGACGGCAGTGCCGGAGGGCAACGGGTGGATCCTGGATGGCCGAAAGTGCTTCGTCAGCATGGGCGACGTCGCGGACTACGTCGTGGTGTTCGCCCGAACCGACCGTACCGCCGGCGCCAAAGGCATCACCGCATTCATCGTCGACGCGAATACGCCCGGGTTCAGTGTGGTTCGCCGAATCCCCACGATGGGCTCGATGGCACCGGCCGAAATCGACTTTCAAGGCTGCTTTGTCCACGACGACAATCGAGTCGGTGAGCCGGGCCATGGATTCCTGCTGGCTCAACGTCTTCTGGGCACCCAGCGCCTCGAGATCGGGGCTCGTGCGACCGGCGCGTGCGAGCGCCTGATCGACCTGGCGGTCGACCACGTGAACAGTCGAGAGTCGGTCGGCGCCACTCTGGCTTCCCAGCAGGGCGTTCAGTGGATCCTCGCTGATTGCGTGCTCGATCTGGAAGCCGTTCGCAGCATCACCTACAGTGCGGCCGGTCGCGAAGGTGACGATGTCGTGGCGCAACGCATGCTCTGTTCGATTACGAAAGTATTCGGTTCCGAGGCATTGTGCCGAGTCGCCGATCGCGTGTTGCAGTTGTTCGGGGGCTGGGGATACAGCACGGAGTTCCCGGTCGAGCGCTTCTACCGTGAGGTTCGGATGTGGCGGATCGTCGAGGGCCCCAACGAAGTGCACCGCAGTCTCATCGGCCGCTTGTTGACCCACAGCGGTACCCGAGGTCTGCGCCCATAAGCCACCGCTGTTTACCAGGAAGCGCTGAAGAACAATGCTAGAGGTTCTCGACATCGGCACTGAGACGGCCACGCACGAGACGCCGCTGTTGTTCGTCCATGGCACCTCCCATGCGGCCTGGTGTTGGGACGAGCACTTCCTGCGCTATTTCTCCGAACACGGGTATCGCGCTGCCGCGGTGAACCTTCGCGGACATGGCCGCAGTCGCACGGACACGCCGATACGCAGAGTCTCGCTTGCCGATTTCGTCGAAGACCTCCGCGCATCCGTCGTAGCGATGGGCACCGCGCCGGTTCTGATCGGTCATTCGCTGGGCGGGTTTGTCATCGCCAGGTATCTGGAACGCTACGAAACGCCCGGCGCCATCCTCGTCGCATCGGCGCCGCCATACGGGTCGTGGGGGACATTATCACGAGCGTTGCGGCGCTATCCACGCCTGATGCTGAAGACGGCTCTGCGTGGGAAGCTCGGCCTTGACTTCTCTGCGCCGGCGTTGGCGCGACGATGGTTCTTCTCAAGAGACCTTCCCGAGGAACTCGTGGTGCGTTACGCGGCTTGCCTTCAAGAGGAGAGCGACCGCGCCCTGATCGACTGTCTTTTCCAACGTCGTGTGCGAGGGCGAAGATCAGTTCCCATGTTGGTGCTCGCCGCGCAGGACGACTTCGTGTTCAGCCCTCGCGACACCGCTGCCACGGCCCGCGCCTATGGGGCGGAGTGGCAGCTGATTCCGCACCTAGCTCATGACGTGATGCTGGACACCCGATGGCAGGCCGCAGCGGAAGCGATCCGCCTGTGGCTGGATCAGCATGGATTCTGAATTGCGGAGGCCAAAGGCGATGAACGAGAACGACACTGGAAACAATGAACGGGCCTCGCGATCTGATGGCCGTGGCGTGGTCGTCGGTCGCTGTTGTCAACACGGGCGAGCCGGGTTAACTGAAATGATTCCGCGGCAAACGATTCGGGGTAACGACGCGATCGCGGCCCGGCATGGGCCCGCCCGCCCCGGAATCGGGTTGGCCGGCCAACGTCTGCGGTGTGATCGGCGTCGAGTAGTAGGGGCCTCGTTCGGGAACGTCGATCCAGCCGTGCTCAGCCGCACCGTCCCGGCCGCGTTCGTCCGACTTGCCGGGCAGGAGCGTCGCCGCGGCTGGCGGTCGGGACCCGGGGTGCCGGCCACGGGTGAGCCGGCGGCAAAGCAACAGGCGTTCCCGACATCATCGAAATCCGCTTCCTCTTTGGCCCCTCGCGTGTGGCGTCGGTTCTCATGCTATGGGTGAGCGGGCCGCCACCGCACTGCGTCGGCCAAGCGGCTATGCCTCCGTGGGGTCGTTCGCTACTCGCCTGTGGCGGACAAAGATGACGACTCGCCTCAGCCGTGGTGGACCGCTGGAAGCCCGGAGTCCTTCGCCGCGCTCTGCGGAGCAGACGATGCCTGGCACGCGCCGCGACGTGTCCCGGGCCCTCATCGTGGCCCACCGAGTGTTGCGGCACATAGGCACGATCCCGGGGCGCAGTCTGGGCACGATCGGTCGCGGGGTGCTGCTGTTGGCGGCCGTGCTGCGCTACACGGTCACCGATGCCATTTCGTTGCGGCTCGGGGTCGGCGAACTGCTCGTGCAGGCATGGACGCTACTCAAAGTCACGGCCACGCCTGCGTTGCTGATGGCCATTCCGTTCGGCGCGATGGTCACCGTCGTGTCTTCTGGGCTTGTCAATCAGCTGGGGGCGACTTCCCTGCTCGGGGCGGCCAGCGGGATCGGCGTCATCCGGCAGGGAGCGCCAATCACCGCAGGGCTGTTGATGGGAGGCGCGGCGGCGTCGGCCATCGCCTCTGACTTCGGGGCGCGCGCGACCCGTGAGGAACTCGACGCGATGCGGGTAATGGGTGTCGACCCGGTGCGCCGTTTGGTGGTGCCGCGGTTTCTGGCATTGCTGTTGTTAGCTCCCGTGCTGTGCGTTTACATCGTTGTGGCGGGCACCGGCGCCGCATACATTCTGGCGGTCTCGGCCAGCGACCTGACGCCCGGAAGCTTCTGGCAGTCCTTTGGAACATTCGCGAAGGTGGTGGACATATGGTTCGCAATCGGCAAGACCATCGTCTTCGCCGCGATCGTGGCTATCGTTTCATCGCTTCGGGGGATGGAGGCAAAGGGCGGCCCGCGCGGCGTCGCTGATGCGGTGAATTCATCGGTGGTGCTGAACGTCGTCGGCATCGTTTTCGCGAACCTCGCGATAACGCAACTGCAGACGATGTTCTATCCGATGGAGGTGGCGTAGTGGTTTCGGGTAGCAGCGCGACACCGTCGACGCATCTCAGCACCCGGCTGATAACGCCGTCGGCGTGGCCCATCAGCGAGGTGCTCCGTACGGCGGGGCAGTGGGCGGTGTTCATCGCCCAGACCTTTTGGTTGCTCCCGCTGACGTTCAGCAAATACCGCCGGCAGACGCTACAGCAAATGAACGGCCTCGCGTGGGGCAGAGGGTCGCTCATCGTGGACGGCGGCGTGGTAAGCGTATTGCTGATCCTCGGGATCGCGGTCGGCGCCTCGTTGGCCGTGGAGGCATTTGCTGCCCTGGACATCATCGGCTTCGGCGCGCTGTCGGGGATCATCGCGGGGGTAGGGGCCGTTCGGGTGATCGGTCCACTCGTGGGCGGGATCGCGTTCGCCGCCCAAACGGGGTGCCGGATGACCGCCGAGATCGGCTCGATGCGCATCGCCGACGAGATCGATGCCATCGAGGCAATGGGACTCAGGCCGATACCATTCGTGGTCGGCACCCGCCTGGTCGGCGGGCTGGTGTGCGTAATCCCGGGTTACCTCCTAACGCTGGTAACGACATTCTTGACGATGGACACCGTCATCCGGATATTTCACCATCAGCCCGGCGGCACGTACAACCATTATTTCGTCGAATTCCTGACAACGAGGGATCTCTTCTATTCCGTTATCAAAGTAACGATCTACTGTGTGGCAGTGACGGTGATCCATTGCTATTACGGATACTTCGTCACGGGTGGTCCGGTCGGCGTGGGTCGAGCGTCGGGGCGTGCCGTTCGGGCAAGCCTTGTCGCGATCATGATTCTGGACTTCATAACCACGGTGGCGTTGTGGGGCCTGCAACCGGTGTTTGTGTTCAAGGGTTAGGTGTGCTGACGTGTTGATTTATGGTTCGGAGGAAGCTGAGAAGAGAACTTTGACCATTGTCGGTGCGGCGGTGCTGATATGTGTCGCGGTGGCCGGGCTGCTCGCTGAGTTCATTCCGTTCGGTGGCCGGCCGGCCGGGGTGATTTCGTTCTCTATCGACACGCCATATGTCGGTCAAGGAGTCGCCGAGGGCGCGGCGGTGGTCTTGCACGGGGTCAGGGTGGGGGAGGTCACGGGTGTGTCCAGCTTGCCTGGCGGGGGCGTGCGCGTCGCTGCTCACTTACAGAAGCCGCTGGCAGCCGGCTTGACCGACACGATGACGATCGACTTTCGGCCGGTCAACTATTTCGGTGTCACCGGCATCAATCTGATCCCGGGTGCTGGCGGCCGACCACTGAGGGACGGGATTCGGATCAACACGGTGCCGACCGGAAACTTCACCCTCCAGGCGTTGCTGTCCCGTCTTGGTGAGGTGTCGGTCGGCGTGTTGACACCACGGCTGATCCAGGTGATCGATCGCGCCACTCGCTATACCGACGCGCTGGATCCGCTGATAGAGACGGCGTTGATCACCGCCGATTCCGTTGCCCGGGTGCAAACAGTCAGTACCGCCCGACTCTTGAACAACACGGCCGGACTGAGCGTGGTGTTCCCGTCCACGGTCAACGCGCTCGCGGGAACCGGCGAGAGTTTGATACACAACGATATAAATTTCAAACACCACAGTGCCTCAGACGTCAGCAGCGACGAATTCGAGCACAAATACATACCGAGCCTGAAGTTGGCGTCCGAAGGGCTCTTGGCTGACGTGGGCAGGCTCGAGTCCACGCATCTTGACGATCTGCTTCCCGTGACCGAGGCGGTCAAGGCGCTGTTTGACGTGGTGCCGCCGTTGATCAGGCCCGAAGGCTTCGCGCAGCTGTTGGGCGAATTGCGGACCCGATTTGAGAAAATGTACGCAGGTCCCCCTGATCAGCGTGCTCTGAAAGTTCGCATTGTCCTTGACAACCTGCCCGGGGTGGCAGCTCCGATCAGCGCCATTGGGGGCCCCTGATGACACCCGTAGCGGCTTTGTGGCGCCTCGCGATAAGCGGCCTCACCGCGATCGCGTTTTTCATCTTGCTGGCCAACGTCATTCAGCAGCCCGTTGCAGCGGATCAGCGTTCGTATAGCGCGGAGTTCACCGACGCATCCGGACTGCATAAGGACGCCGACGTGCGTGTTCGCGGAGTGCGTGTCGGAAAGGTGCAATCGATCCGGCTCGAGCGACGGGGTGGCCAAAGCCTGGCTTGCGTCGGTTTTACGCTCGACAAGCGATACGGCGTGGTATCCGCCACTCGATTGGCCATCAAATACCAGACGCTCACCGGTTTGCGGTATGTCGATGTCATGAACCCGGTGGAGGTTTATTCGGTCACCGATCTCGTGACTCGGGCCACCACCGCGATGACACAACCATCGTTCGATATCACAGCGTTGTTCAACGGGCTGCAACCCGTGATCGCGACGTTGAGTCCCGACGAGATAAACACTTTCTCGACCAACGCGGTAGCGTACCTTTCCGGTGCTGGCGACGGCTTGGGGCCGATGCTGGAAAGTATCCGTAAGCTCACCGCGTTCGTGTCAAACCGCCAGCAAGTGGTCGCCACATTGATGCAAAATCTGTCAGAAGTCGCTGAGGTCATCGGTGGACATTCAAAAGAGTTGATCCAAATACTCGAGTGGGCAAACCGACCACTGGACAGTGCTCTCAAATACCTGGATGAATTCCGAAAATCTCAGCTCTTCGGTCCCGAATTCACCGCCGTGGCGCTCCGATTGATCGCTAATGCGGGATTCCCGCCGATTTCCAACAGCTCTTTTCGGTTTCAAATCTATCCGGCACCCGTTCCGGGCGACGACATTCCCACTGACATCGACGCCGCACTGGACCGGGCATTCACCAATGTCGACGACTATGTCGACGCGTTCAAGTTGGTCCCGGTCATGTGGGACGGCATTCCAGAACCGCCGGTCGCCGGGACGACTCTTCCTTGCACGAAGGGCCATTTCGAACTGCCGGCGCCGATGGACATCCTGGTCAACGGACAAAAGGTGGTCTTGTGCAACCGATGAAAGTGCTGCGTAGCCCGTTTGCGTGGGGTGCCGGTACGTTGGCCTTCGCGACGGTAATGGCGCTGGTGGCGGCCGCGCTCTACATCAGCCCACCAGCCCAGCGAATCGTCACGTTCTACACCGTAGATGCGGCTTCGATCCGTCGTGGTGATCAGGTGCGAATTGCCGGTATCACCGTCGGCAAGGTGAAAGATCTTGCGCTGGAACAAGACCGGGTGCGGGTAGAGGCGCAAATCGACAACGACGCATTCGTCGGTGACCAGTCGCAAATCCAGGTCCGCATGCTCACAGCGGTCGGCGGCTACTACGTGAACATCGTTTCGCTAGGGGACTCCGCTCTGGCTGGAAAGGCCGTTCCGGTGGAACGCGTGACGATGCCCTATAACCTGATGCGTACCCTCGCGGATGCGACGAAGATCACTGGAAACGTCAACCCGACGCCGATCAATCAGTCGCTGGAAGAGGTGCAGAAAGGACTTGCCGGGGGCAACGTCGACTCGCTCTCCGCAATAATCGATGCGGGCAACGCGCTCATGTCCACCATCGAAAAACAACGTGGGCAAGTGTCCGCGATTCTCAACCTATCCGACGAGTATATAAAAGGGCTGAGCAACTTCGGTGACGAGCTGAAGAACATGGTCCGCAAAATTTCGATCACGGAGCAGACGCTTGTGCTCTACGGAGAGGGATTCGGTGGTGCGCTCAAGGGATTGGGTGACATTATGGACGCGCTCGCACCGGCCGGTGTCTTTTACCAGAATCATCGCGACGATTTTCTCGAAAAGGTTCGGCACTGGCAAGAAAAAGCCCGGTACTGGGCGGATCGCAATGGCGTGATAGTCCGAGGGCTGCGCCTGGTGCGGAGCAAGATCGAGCGGGTCCTTGATGCGCAGAACGCGGGGCCAGAGCTGCTGGCCACCGACCTGTGCATACCCGTGACGGGAAGTGGGTGCTAATGGCCGCGCAGGTGCGCAGGCGCGTTTGCCGGGTCGCAGCAACCATGCTGACGGCCGCGTCGGTGGCCGCGGGCGGCTCGTGCGCGCCGAAGCCCGAGAGTCAGCGCGCCGACTACTGCGCGATCATGCCCGACAGCATCGGGCTTTATGTCGGTAATCCGGTCACCCAGATGGGCTATCAGATCGGATCGGTCAAAGCCATTGCCCCCGGTGCGCTCGACGTGCGTGTCGATTTCACGGTGACCGAGCATCGTCGGTTGCCGCGGGACGTCAAAGCGATCATCAGGTCGACATCAATCCTCGCCGACCGGTCGCTGGAACTGGTCGGCAACTATGCCTCGGGACCGCAGCTGCGCGCCGGCGGATGTGTTCCACTCACTCGCTCGTCGACCCCTAAGAGCCTGTCCGAAGTGATCGGCTCGGCAACCAGTTTCATCAATTCGGTCAACCCCAACGGGTCGACGAACATCGGCGATGTCGTGCGCGGTGTCGATCAGGCGATCCACAACCAGGGAGCCGGCATCAACCAACTGCTGACCACGTCGGCGGCGGTACTCGACAGTCCTGACCAAGCGATCAGCGACATCGGATCCCTCATCGCCGACCTGGCTCACCTGACGACGGTGCTCAAAGAGATCAGGGGGCCGCTGAAGGAGATCATGTATGACGCTCAGAAGACCACGCCGGGCCTGGACGCGGCAATCGACGGGGGCCGACGGCTGACCGACGGACTCATCTGGGTGATTCCGATGGTCGCTGATTTGGAGACAAACCTCGGGCAGGAGACTCAGTTCACCCTGGACACGACGGGGGTTCAGTTGAGGAAGCTCAGCGCGCATGCCCCCCGGCTTTCAAATCTGCTGAATCCGGTGCCCTGGTGGATCAACACCCTGGCCAATCATTTCAATAATCGGCCCTTCAGCCCTCTCAGATATCGGCCGCCGCTGTATCGCATCCATACCCCCGATGGAGTCGCGCTGTGCAATCTCATGAACGCATCGATGCCCGGCAGCTGCGCGAACGTCCAAGGACAGCCATACGCGGTCGACGTCGCACTGCTGCAGTACGTACTCAGCCAGGCGGCAAGGCGATGAGCAGGCAGGCGTGGTCGACTGCCGTCGTCGTCGCCAGTGTCGTCGCGGTGTCATCGTGCGCATCGCTGGACGTCAACGCGTTGCCCCAGCCCGGAAATGCCTACCACAACGGGCACAACATAGTCCTCGAATTCGACAACGTCCTCAATCTGCCCGAGCGCGCGAAAGTGGTCATGGACGGCAAGACCGTCGGCGTCGTGACCTACGTGGCGGTCACGAGCCATTACGTCGATGTCACCGCGCGACTCGACCCCAGCGTTGTGGTGCCGTCGAACATCCATGCGGCACTGCAGCAAGCCACGGTGCTGGGCGACATCTACGTCGCCCTCAACCGGCCCCGCAGCAAGGAACCGGCAGCCCCTGCACTAGGGCCGGACGGACGGGTCACGCTGGCGCACACCACGTCTCCGCCGCAACTGGAAGACACCATCGCTAATCTGGCGAACTTCGTGTCCAGCGGGTCCGTCCAACGAGTGCAGAACACGATTGTCGGCCTCAATCGCGTTACCCCACAAGGAGGTACGGCGCGCGAAATCGCCTCGCGAGTGGCCGTCGACCTTGCGGACCTGTCCAAGGGCATCGATACAGTCGACCAATGGCTCAACGGTGTGTCCGGAACGGCTGATGTCATGCACAACCGCATCCCGACATTCCAGGAATGGTTCTCGCCCAAAGGAATGGTGGGCTTTGATCGCATGACAAGATCTGCGGCCTACGTCGGCACGCTCCTGACTTCCGCCGGCAGCGTCTACTCGGACGGATATTGGTTGATTCCCCTGCTGAGTTCGGTCGCCGACGCCTTCGCGGCGATGCAGCGCGACAAACGGGCGTTCGAAGCCGAGTTGCCGGCGTGGCGACGGCTCTTCTACGAATACTTCCTCCCGCAGGATAAATATCCCGCGATGAACATCACGTCAATAGTGGGGCCCGACGGGCTGGAAATGTCCGACCACGTTCAAGATGTCCTGCGGATCATCGGGGCGGCGCCATGAGAGTGCGAGACATGTTGTCCTTCATGATATTCGGCCTGATGATCGCGTTGGCCGTGGGCTACATCGGCTTCCTTGGTGTCCGCATAGGGCCGCCCTCCCACCGCATCAACATCTCCATGCAGGTGGCCGATGTCAATAGTCTGGTCGTCGGGTCGAATGTACTGCTGCGGGGCGCGCCAGCCGGCAAGGTCACCAATATCACGGCCGCGGTCGACGGGGCAACTATCGACTTCTACATCGGCGACCGGTTCCACGTTCCCGCCGACAGCGATGTTCGCCTAGAGAATCTATCTGCGCTCGGCGAATCCTATATTGAGCTGGTTCCGCGGACTCAGGGCGGACCCATGCTGCACAACGGCCAGCGCATCGCAACAGAATCGATAAGCCAGCCACCCTCGATATCGGAATTGGCGAAAAGCGTGGTACGGGTGCTTAATCAGCTCGATCCCGGCGCGCTCGAACGCATCGTCGGCGAAGCCGACGTCGCACTGCCGAAGGCGAACTCAGTGCTTCCCAATCTCTCGCACGCCAGCAGCCTGCTGCGCAACACCGCGGCCGATATGCGTGGCCGCGGCCGAGAACTGCTCGACAACCTTCAGACACTGCTGGGCAAGGCCGGCTGGCTCGGCCCTCTGCTCGCCGAACTCACACCGATGGTCGAGAATCTCAACCCCCATATTCGTTCAGTGCTCAGCACCATCCCATTGGAGGTGGACGCCGGTGCGCCGGCAATGGATATCGCGTTCGACAAGTACCTGGGCCGAATTCAGAAGCTGTTGGACAACAATGGTGGCGACCTCAAGGTGCTTGGCGAAGCGTTCACGCCGCACGTCAAGCGCATCGCCGGCGCATTGCTCAACTTCGACACCGGTCAGATACTGGCGAACGTGTTGGACGGGCTGCCGGCGGACGGTGCGATTACCTTGCATGTCGCCATCACCGGAAATTAGGCGGGCAGCAATGGACTCCACCGGCGCCACCGCACTGGAAACACCCGACCTGGAAATTGAGAGGGGCACCCGATGAGCGTCAAAGAATCAGACACTTACGAACCGTGCGAGGCCGATTCGGCAGAGCCGGAGGCGCACGACACGACCAAGCAGGATCCTGCGCAACCGCAAGCGGTGGATCAGGCCGTGGATAACGCCAACGACAAGAGATCCGCGAGACAGCTCCGAGTGACAATCTCCTTCCGCAGTTTGGTGGTTGCGGCGGTGATCACCGCGCTTGTCGGCGCTGTCGCGGTGCTGGCTTGGCTGTACGTCGGAGTACGACACAATCTCGACGCCCAGGCTCGCCGATCGGAAACCACGACGCACGCCGAAAAAATCGCCCTCGACTATGCTGTGAATGCCGCGGCAATAAACTACACGAACATTAATGCGTGGAAGACCAAACTGGTCGCCGGAACCACTCCAGAACTCAAAGAGAAGTTGACCAAGGCGGCGCAGGAGATGGAGCAGATCCTGGTTCCTCTTCAGTGGATTTCCACCTCAAACCCACTCGTAGCCAAGGTTCGTTCGGATACGGGCGGAGTGTATGTCGTTGATTGTTTTGTCAGTATTCTCACCAAGACCGTGCAAGCCTCCGAACCGCTGCAATCCACGGCGACGTACAGTCTCACGATCGACAGCGGCAAGAACTGGCAAATCAGCGATGTTGGTGGGGTTGGCGCTGTGGTACAGCAGAAGTAACACACCAGAGCGCGAAAAGTACCGGAAAGAAATAACTATGCGTGAGGCTGGGATCGCTCAGAAACGGCAGCCAGCGACAAGGCTGTTGCCTTCGTTGCGCATCGCGGCGGGCTGTGCGGTGGTCATGCTGGCGGCGACAACCGTCGTGATGGGCCCGAAGTCCGGTGCCGACCCGCCGTACCAACCCGGCCCCGACAGCGATCTGATCCGGCCCTTACCGGTCGTCATCCCAACCGCCTCGAACTGGGCTCCGAAGTTTCCTTTTCCCTATGACCAAGCCAGAACAAGTGTTACCGATGCGGATATCGCCGCGGAGCGGGAGATGTGCCAGTGGTTCAACGCACAGTACGATACGCTGCGACGCCAGATCGACAGGCTGCAATTCGAGCGCATCACCCCCAACGGCCCGGGTGTCATCATGGGTTCGGCCAGCGACTGGGACTACAGTTTCGGGGTAGTTCAGCAGCAGGTCGACATCGTCACCGCAAACATCGACCAGTCGGTAGACTTCCTCGCCCCTCGTGTCCAAGCGCTCACCCAGACCCAGGACCACTCGGGCGACGTCTACTTCCCGCTTTACGAGGGCGAGAGTTTTTACCTGCTCTGGCAGCACCTATCCAATGTGAGTGCCGGCATCAAAGCCCATCAGCCCGACTGGTTTACCGGACCATCGGTGCAACGAGTCAAGCGTTGGGGCACCAGGATCCACCGTTCCCACGTGTGCGACTAGATGGAATCGCAACGAATGCAAGATATTCGAGACCGACAGGACGACCAATGAAGGGTCGACACGGTACGCTACCCCCAGGGCGCGATGGCAGACGGTGCAGCCGCTACCGTCGCTCGGCGGCCGTCGGGTGTGCGATCGCATTGGCGTTAGGCAACGCGACCTCGGGACACGCGGACCCGCCTGCCGATGCGGCGGCCAGTCCATTTCCGGATATGGCGCACATAACGACCTGGTACACCCAATTGGGGCCAGACGAATTCGTCATTCCCGACCATCCGGGCGTGTGGTTCTTGTCCCCTTCGGGGCTGAACTGCGGGATCTGGTTTTGGGGAAGCTTCGGCTGCACTGGTGATATTCCCGGCGCACCGCCGGGCGACAATCACATCGCCTGGTTCAACGGAAATCGCTCCGTGCACCACGGCTGGACGGCGGCTATTCAGTTCCCCGCCGGACAAGCGGCACGGACACTGCCTCCGCGCAGCTACGTGACCGATAACTCAACGACTTGCGCGAGCACGCCGGAGGGCAACACGTATTGCGGGCACGGCGAGTTCAAGTTCTTGATAACGCCACAAGGAACGTGGTTCAAAGCATGGGACGACAAGCGATCCTATGTATGTAATAGTTACGCATCCTGTCCCCCGAGTTAATCACCGCAGGCCTGAGTCGGCATGCAACTCGTGCATCGGAAATAGAGAAAGGGCAGCGATCATGGTCGGCCACCGTTTGGCTTCGTGGTCACCCCACAGCGGCAGGGGCACGCCGCCGCCATGGGATTCCATGATCGAATCGGCACTGATCGTCGCGATTGTTCTCGCCACTGGGACTACGCTGTCACCTGCGGCGGTCGCGGATTCGGGAACCGATCTCCGAGACGCTGTGTCGTTGGCTCGCAGCGAAACATCATGCAAAGCAATGCAATACAATCCGATCGTCGAGCATGTGGCATCGGTCATCAACCGATCGACCAACGACTACCTCGATCACACAGCAACGCGAGTCCCGGTTTCTGACCCACTGGAGGGCCTGAAAGATCTGGGCTACCGCGGCACCAAGGCATACCTGCTGCAGGGCGCCGACAAAAACGACGGCAACGCCATAAAGGGCGCACTTTTGGAAGGCTACGCCACGATCCCGAACTGCTCGTATAGAGACTTCGGGGTGAGCATTCGCCGTAACGACACGACCGGATACACCTTGGCTGCGGTCGTACTGGCGGGACCCTAGATAGCGTGCGGGACGGCAAATGATTCGCAGCAGGCTCGTAACGATAGTGGTCACCGGGTTATCTGCGGGGGTGCTGGCCCCAATCGCGCGCGCTGATGAGAGCGTGACCTACGAGGTCGTTTCGGATCAAATCCCGACAGTGGGCGGCATCGAGTATTTCGATGGCTCCGCGAGGCAACTTCTGCAGAATGTGCCGCTGCCATGGCGAACCGATGTGACGATGGCCAACCCCCGCAGCCTGGGCACGGATGGGGCCGAGGTTCGCGCCGACTGGCGAAGCAGCATCGCCGCTCCGGTATGGCAGCCTGGTAAGTGGGTGACAGTACGGATCTACATCGGCAACGTCCTCAGATGCCAAAATACGCTCGATGTCGGCAATGCGGCGTGCTACGGCAGCACGTCCTTTAGGTCATGACCGGGGTTTGCCGCACAGAAGGATGACAGTTTCTGTCGCGCGGCTCGGTTGGCCGCGAACAGCTCATAGGCTCGAGGGAGTAGCCGATCGATCGAAGCCACAAAACCCCTCGGCCAAAGCGATAGCCTGAATCGAGGCTTGTTGGCCGGCGGAGACCACCCAGATGTGTCCGGGGTCGCCGGTCGCAGCGGTTCGCTGGGACGCTCCCGGAGCCTGGCGCCGACCCGGCCGGGCTGGTCGCGTTTTCGACGACGAATTCGGCGAGGATCCCAGCATGCCGCTGCTGCCGCATACCTGGCGCATACCTGGCGCGATGAGCCTGGACCGCAAGGCGGCCGCTGAGCAAGGCCCTATATCGGACTGCGGGGCTCGCCTCGGTGGGGCGTGGCGCAGCGGTGTTCGCCCGGGACTGCACACGGCGTGACCTCGACCGGCGCGTCGCCGCGCCGGTTTCAGTGTCGCGCCTGCCCTGCCCCCCCGCGCCCGCATCGTCGCCGGGGGGTGTCCACCACTAGGCTGGCCCGCTGTGATCACCCGGATGTCCGAGCTCTTCCTGCGCACCCTGCGTGACGATCCCGCCGAGGCCGAAGTCCCCAGCCACAGGCTGCTGATCCGCGCCGGATACGTTCGTCCCGTCGCGCCCGGGCTGTACAGCTGGCTGCCCCTGGGATTACGGGTCCTGCGCAGGATCGAACGCGTCGTCCGCGACGAGATGAACGCCATCGGCGGCCAGGAGATCCTGTTCCCGGCCCTGCTGCCGCGCGCGCCGTACGAGACGACGAACCGCTGGACCGAATACGGCGACAGCGTGTTCCGGCTGCAGGACCGCCGCGGCCACGACTACCTGCTGGGCCCCACCCACGAGGAGCTGTTCACCCTGACCGTCAAGGGCGAATACAACTCCTACAAAGACCTTCCGCTGGTGCTCTACCAGATCCAGAACAAGTACCGCGACGAGGCGCGGCCGCGAGCCGGCATCCTGCGCGTCCGGGAGTTCCTGATGAAGGACTCCTACTCCTTCGACGTCGACGACGCCGGCCTCGAGGCCGCCTACCGCGCGCACCGCGAGGCCTACCAGCGCATCTTCGCTCGGTTGCAGGTGGGCTACGTCATCGTCTCAGCGACTTCGGGCGCGATGGGCGGCAGCGCCTCCGAGGAGTTCCTGGCCGAGAGCACCATCGGCGAGGACACCTTCGTGCGGTGCCTGGAATCCGGTTACGCGGCCAACGTCGAGGCCGTGGTCACCACCCGGCCCGAACCGCGTCCCGCGGAGGTCGTGGCTTGCTTGCCCGAGGCACAGGTCCACGACACGGGCGACACCCCGACCATCGCCAGCCTGGTGGAGTGGGCCAACAACGCCGGCCTGGGCCGCACCGTCACGGCGGCCGACACACTGAAAAACGTCTTGCTGAAAGTCCGCGAGCCCGGCGGGGACTGGGAGCTGCTGGCCATCGGGCTGCCCGGCGACCGGGAAGTCGACGACAAGCGGCTGGGCGCGGCCCTCGAGCCCGCAGAGCACGCACTGCTCGACGACACCGATTTCGCCAGGTACCCATTCCTGGTGAAGGGCTATATTGGCCCGAAGGGCTTGCACGACAACAAGGTTCGCTACCTGGTCGATCCGCGGGTGGTCGAGGGCACCAGCTGGATCACCGGGGCCGACGAGCCCGGGCGGCATGTCGTGGGCCTGGTGGCCGGCCGCGACTTCACCGCCGACGGCACCATCGAGGCCGCCGAGGTGCGAGACGGAGACCCGTCACCCGACGGAGCGGGCCCGCTGGTGTCCGCACGCGGCATCGAGATCGGGCACATCTTCCAGCTCGGCCGCAAGTACACCGATGCTTTCGCCGTCGACGTGCTCGGCGAGGACGGAAAACCGGTGCGGGTGACGATGGGTTCCTACGGCATCGGGGTGTCGCGGCTGGTCGCCGTCATCGCCGAGCAGCACCACGACGAACTCGGGTTGCGCTGGCCGTCGGCGGTGGCGCCGTTCGACGTCCACCTGGTGATCGCCAACAAGGACGCCGGGGCCCGAACCGGAGCCACCGCGCTGGCCTCCGACCTGGACCGGTTGGGCGTCGAGGTGCTGCTCGACGACCGCCAGGCCTCACCCGGCGTGAAGTTCAAGGACGCCGAGTTGCTCGGGGTGCCCTGGATCGTCGTCGTCGGGCGCGGCTGGGGCAACGGCATGGTCGAGTTGCGTGACCGCTTCACCGGGCAGACCCGCGAGCTGGCCGCCGGCGAGTCGCTGGCCGCCCAGATCGCGGCGCTGCTGGGTTCTTGACCGCGACGCGGGGAACTCTTATTCGTCGCCGCCCGGGAAGGCCGTCGTGATGGGCCAGGCGCCCAGCACCCGGTTCCACCTGGCGGCCAGCACCGCGCATTGGGTCAGGGCCGTCGAGGCGAACGCACGGTCCTCTGCCGTCTCGGCGCGCTCGATGACCACACGCCAGGCCGTCGCGCAGTCGTTCTCCATCCGCGCCGCGAGGCGAGCCGCGTCCGCCGGGCTGGCCACCAGCATCGGCAACTGGTAACCGGCGGCGGGGACCGGTGCGTTCACCTTGCGCGCGTTGAGCATCGCGATGAGGTCGTCGCGGCGCTGGCGGTGCTCGGTCAGGCCTTCCACCACCAGATTGTTGACGCCGGGAGGCGAGAGGGCCGACACGATGCCGTAGCCGTAGATGGTCGAGTGTTCGACGGCGAGCGCGTCGCACAGCGCCGCGTCGTCGCCATCCTTGCCGGTGGTGCCGGCCGGCGACCGCTTCGCCGTCGCGCGCGGCGTGGGCGTCGTCACGGTGTCGGTCCCGCGGGTGCCAGCGCGACCGAGTAACTCGCCGTGCAGCTGGCGGCGATGGAAGCCAGCAGTCCGGCCCGGTAACCCGACGAGGTGGCCACCAGGCGGCCGGCGCTCTCGGCGGAGACGCGCAGCGACTCGACCACATCGGACAGCGGAGGCGGTGGTGGCGGCGCCGCCTCGCCGGTCGGGCTGGGGCTGGTCGTCTCGCTTGACGTACTGGAGGCCGCACCCGACTTGGCAGAGGCGCGCCAGATCTCCGTGGACAGGGCACGGGCATGCGCGGCGCGCTGGGTGGCGACCACGGACAGCGCGGCGGCAACCTGGGGCGGGTTGCCGACGGCGGCCGCGGCCGCGCCGGCGAGCGCACTGTCGTGCCGCGCCTGGTCCAACGGCCCGAACAGATCTTCGACGCCAACAGGCTTGGGCGCGGGCTCGCCGCAGGCGGACACCATCACCCCGAGCGCGGCCAAGGCAGCGCCGCCGGTGAGCACACCCCGCCTGTTGGTAACCGGTGATGGGCTGGGCACAGCAATATCCTGCCATTGGTCTGAGGCTGACCGCTGTAAGGACCTTGACCAGGCGATAACGCCGTCATCCGCGATCTCTGGCGTATCGTTGAGTCGCGGTCCTCGGGAAACGGTGGCCGCCACCGTTCCACCGGGCCACGGACGCCGCCCGACGCGGGGTGGGCGGCGACACTCGCCAGATGACCGGACAACTCAAGATGAGGAGCTCGCAGTGACCACCGGGCTACCGTCGCAGACGCAGGTGATCGAGCTGCTCACCGGGGAGTTCGCGCGCGCCGGCTATGAGATCGAAGACGTGGTCATCGACTCCCGGGCACGTCCGCCGCGGATCACGGTCGTCGCCGACGGTGACACTGCGCTTGACCTCGACACGATAGCGACCCTGTCGCGCTCGGCGTCGGCTTTGCTGGACGGCCTGAACGACGTTGGGGACGGCTACGTGCTCGAGGTCAGTTCACCCGGCGTCGAGCGCCCACTGACCAGCGTCAAGCACTTTCGCCGCGCCCGCGGCCGCACAATCGATGCCACCTTGTCCGACGGCTCCCGGCTCACCGGCCGGGTCGGCGAGACCCGCGAGGACGCGGTCTTTCTGGTGGTGCGCAACGGCAGCGGCCTGGCCGTTCGCGAGGTTCCCCTCGCCGACATCGTGAAGGCCGTGGTGCAGGTGGAGTTTTCCCCGCCGAGCCAGGTCGAGTCGGATCTGGCCCGCACGGATCAGGCCCGCAGGACGGAGGCCGGGACATGAACATCGACATGGCGGCGCTGCATGCTATCGAGGTGGACCGGGGCATCTCGGTCACCGAGCTGCTCGAGACGATCAAATCGGCGCTGCTCACCGCCTACCGGCACACCCAGGGCCATCAGAACGACGCGCGCATCGAGATCGACCGCAAAACCGGTGTCGTGCGGGTGATGGCTCGCGAGACCGACGAGGACGGCAACGTCATCAGCGAGTGGGACGACACCCCCGAGGGTTTCGGCCGCATCGCCGCCACCACCGCACGGCAGGTCATGCTGCAGCGTTTCCGCGACGCCGAGAACGAACGTACCTACGGCGAGTTCTCCACCCGCGAGGGTGAGATCGTCGCCGGGGTGATCCAGCGGGACAGCCGGGCCAACGCCCGCGGCCTGGTGGCGGTCCGGATCGGCACCGAAACCAAAGCCTCCGAGGGTGTGATCCCGTCGGCCGAGCAGGTTCCGGGGGAGAGCTACGAGCACGGCAACCGGGTCCGGTGCTATGTGGTGGGCGTCACCCGCGGGTCCCGTGAGCCGATGATCACGTTGTCGCGGACCCACCCGAACCTGGTGCGCAAGCTGTTCTCCCTGGAGGTGCCCGAGATCGCCGACGGCTCGGTGGAGATCGTGGCGGTCGCCCGGGAGGCGGGTCATCGCTCCAAGATCGCGGTGCGGTCCAACGTTCCGGGCCTCAACGCCAAGGGCGCCTGCATCGGCCCGATGGGACAGCGGGTCCGCAACGTGATGAGCGAGCTCTCCGGGGAGAAGATCGACATCATCGACCATGACGAGGACCCGGCCCGTTTCGTCGCCAACGCACTGTCACCGGCCAAGGTCGTCTCGGTGTCGATCATCGATGCGGCCGCCCGCGCCGCCCGCGTGGTGGTGCCCGACTTCCAGCTGTCGCTGGCCATCGGCAAGGAGGGCCAGAACGCCCGGCTGGCCGCCCGGCTCACCGGGTGGCGCATCGACATCCGCGGCGACTCGCCGGCGCACGCCGAGGACCGCCCCGACCAGGGTGACGGCCGGGCGGTCGGGCCATCGGGCTAGCCCGGTCGGATGGGAAGATCACGGTCCGGCTGCGGGTGGTTCTGACCACGGGCCGGGTGACGCTAGACTGAGCCGTGATCCAGCGCAAGCTTTCGGCTCCCGAAGCCGGTTGGGCGCACCGAAGCACCGATGGACCGGTGCGCACGTGCGTCGGCTGCCGAAAGCGAGAGTTGGCCGTCGACCTGCTTCGAGTGGCAGCTGTGTCTACGGGGAACGGTACTTATGCCGTGACCGTTGACACGGGCACTGGCGTGCCGGGACGGGGTGCGTGGCTGCACCCCGAACCACAGTGCATCCACCAGGCGATTCGGCGGCGAGCTTTCACCAGGGCGCTGCGCATCGCCGGTTCACCGGACACCACCGCGGTGGTCGAGTACGCCAATGCACTCGACTCGCCCGGCAGAAAGAACAGGTAGCAAGAACATGAGCACACCGTGAAGTTTCGATGACCATGCGTCATAGCTAGAACCGAGGCGCCGGCCTACGACTGTCGCGCCTCATAGACAGGAGATGTAGTGGCAGGTAAGGCCCGCGTACACGAGTTGGCCAAGGAACTCGGTGTCACCAGCAAGGAAGTCCTCGCCCGGCTCAGCGAGCAGGGCGAATTCGTCAAATCCGCGTCGTCGACGGTGGAGGCGCCGGTAGCCCGGCGGCTGCGCGAGTCCTTGGGCGGCGGGAAGCCGGCCCCCGGGAAGAGCGCGACCAGGGCTCCCGCCAAGGGCCCCGACAAATCGCTCGACCAGGCCCTCGACGAGGCGATCAGCAAGTCCGTCGGCAACGGGGAAGCCGTAGCGGCGCCCGCCAAACCAACGAGTCCCGAGGCCGCACCGGCGCCGGCAGCCCAGGCTTCCCCGGTCCAGGCTTCCCCGGCCCCGCCCGCCGGGACCCCGCAGCCGGCGCCCGGCCGTCCGTCGGCCCCGGCGCCCAAGTCCACGCCCACGGCCCCCGGCCAGCAACCCGGCCAGGCGGCGGGGCCGCACCCCGGTGCGACACCGGGCCCGCGTCCAGGGCCCGCGCCGAAGCCCGGCGTGCGTACCCCGCGCGTCGGCAACAACCCGTTCTCGTCGGCCCAGCCTGTCGACCGGCCCATTCCGCGTCCGGCGGCACCTCGCCCCGGCGCGCCCCGGCCGGGAGCGCCGCGCCCGGGCGCTTCGCCTGGCAACATGCCCCCGCGGCCCGGCGGTGCCGCCGGTGGGCCGCGTCCGCCTCGGACCGGCGCGCCCCGGCCCGGCGGTGCTCGCCCCGGCGGCGGTCGCCCCGACGGCGGCGGCGGCGGTAATTACCGCGGCGGTGCTGGCGGCGGGGTCGGTGCCGCACCCGGCGCCGGTGGCGGCGGTTTCCGCGGCCGCCCGGGTGGTGGTGGCGGCGGTGGCCGTCCCGGCCAGCGCGGGGGTGCCGCCGGCGCGTTCGGCCGTCCCGGCGGAGCGCCACGGCGCGGCCGCAAGTCCAAGCGGGCCAAACGCGCCGAATACGAGAACATGCAGGCGCCCGTCGTCGGCGGCGTTCGGCTGCCGCACGGCAACGGCGAGACGATCCGGCTGGCACGCGGGGCGTCGTTGAGCGACTTCGCCGAGAAGATCGACGCCAATCCGGCATCGCTGGTGCAGGCGCTTTTCAACCTCGGCGAGATGGTGACGGCGACCCAGTCGGTCGGCGACGAGACGCTCGAGCTGCTGGGCAGCGAGATGAACTACAACGTCCAGGTCGTCAGCCCCGAGGACGAGGACCGCGAGCTGCTGGAGTCCTTCGACCTGTCCTACGGCGAGGACGAGGGCGGCGAGGAGGACCTGCAGATTCGTCCGCCGGTGGTGACCGTCATGGGTCACGTCGACCACGGCAAGACCCGGCTGCTGGACACGATCCGAAACGCCAGCGTCCGCGAGGGCGAGGCCGGGGGCATCACCCAGCACATCGGCGCCTACCAGGTCACCGTCGAACTCGACGGCACCGAGCGGCCGATCACCTTCATCGACACCCCCGGTCACGAGGCATTCACCGCCATGCGGGCCCGCGGCGCCAAGGCCACCGACATTGCGATCGTGGTGGTGGCCGCCGACGACGGCGTCATGCCACAGACGGTGGAGGCCATCAACCACGCGCAGGCCGCCGACGTGCCGATCGTGGTGGCGGTCAACAAGATCGACGTCGAGGGCGCCGATCCGGCCAAGATTCGCGGCCAGCTCACCGAATACGGTTTGGTGGCAGAGGATTTCGGCGGCGACACCATGTTCGTCGACATCTCCGCCAAGCAGGGCACCAACATCGAGGCGCTGCTGGAAGCGGTCGTGCTGACCGCCGACGCCGCCCTGGACCTGCGGGCCAACCCCGACATGGAGGCCCAGGGTGTGGCGATCGAGGCGCACCTGGACCGCGGTCGCGGCCCGGTGGCCACCGTGTTGATTCAACGCGGCACGCTGCGCGTCGGCGACTCGGTGGTCGCCGGTGACGCCTACGGCCGCGTGCGCCGGATGGTCGACGAACACGGCGAGGACATCGAGGCGGCGCTGCCGTCCCGGCCCGTGCAGGTCATCGGCTTCACCTCGGTGCCCGGCGCCGGCGACAACTTCCTCGTCGTCGACGAGGACCGCATCGCCCGCCAGATCGCCGACCGGCGCAGCGCGCGCAAGCGCAACGCCCTGGCCGCGCGTTCCCGCAAGCGGATCAGCCTGGAGGACCTGGACTCGGCGCTGAAGGAGACCAGCCAGCTGAACCTGATCCTCAAGGGCGACAACGCAGGCACCGTCGAGGCGCTGGAAGAGGCCCTGATGGGCATCGTCGTCGACGACGAGGTTGCGCTGCGCGTCATCGACCGCGGCGTCGGTGGCATCACCGAGACCAACGTCAACCTGGCGTCGGCGTCGGACGCGGTGATCATCGGTTTCAACGTGCGCGCCGAGGGCAAGGCGACCGAGCTCGCCAACCGCGAGGGCGTCGAGATCCGTTACTACTCGGTGATCTACCAGGCCATCGACGACATCGAGAAGGCCCTGCGCGGCATGCTCAAGCCGATCTACGAGGAGAAAGAACTGGGCCGCGCCGAGATCCGGGCGATCTTCCGGTCGTCCAAGGTCGGCAACATCGCCGGCTGCATGATCACCTCCGGCGTGGTGCGCCGCAATGCCAAGGCCCGGCTGTTGCGCGACAACATCGTGGTCAGCGAAAACCTCTCGATCAGTTCGCTGCGCCGGGAGAAGGACGACGTGACCGAGGTCCGCGAGGGCTTCGAGTGCGGCATGACGGTGGGCTACGCCGACATCAAAGAAGGCGACATCATCGAGTCCTACGAGCTGGTGCAGAAGGAACGGACCTGATGGCCGATCCTGCCCGGGCGCGCCGGCTGGCCAGGCGGATCAACACGATCGTCGCTTCGGCGATCGAATTCGAGATCAAGGATCCGGGGCTGGCCGGGGTGACGATCGTCGACACCAAGGTGACCGCCGACCTGCACGACGCGACCGTGTACTACACGGTGCTGGGCCCCACGTTGGACGACGAGCCGGATTACGACGCGGCGGCGGCCGCGCTGGACCGTGCCAGGGGCGCCCTGCGCACCAAGGTCGGGGCGGGCACCGGCGTGCGTTTCACTCCCACGCTGACGTTCGCCCGGGACACCACGTCGGAGACCGTGCACCGCATGGACGAGTTGCTCGCCCAGGCGCGCGCCGCGGACGCCGGTCTGGCGCGGGTTCGCGTCGGGGCCAAACCGGCCGGGGAGGCCGATCCCTACCGCGACCGGGCTACGGTCGAGGACACGGCCTGCGAGGACAGCGGTGCGGGCGATCGATCCCGGGACTGAGGTGGCCGGTGAAGTGGCCGGCGAGGTGGCCGAGACCGCGCGCGCGGACGCACGGAACCGCTGCGTGGATGCGCTCGGTGCCGCCGAGTTGCTGTCGGCTGCCGCGACGATCGCGGTGATCTCCCACGTCCATCCGGACGCCGACACGATCGGCGCCGGGCTGGCGCTGGCCCTGGCGCTGGATGCGAGCGGCAAGCAGGTCGAGGTCGGCTTCGCCGCGCCCGCCACGCTGCCGGAGTCGCTGGCGTCGCTGCCGGGATGTCAGCTGCTGGTGCGCTCCGAGGAGATGCGAGCCGACGTTGATCTGGTCGTGACCGTTGACGTTCCGAGCGCGACGAGGCTGGGTGGGTTGAGGGGGCTGGCGATGTCGGCTCCGCAGTTGCTGGTCATCGACCACCATGTCTCCAACGAGATGTTCGGGACCGCGAATTTCGTCGACCTGTCCGCGGATTCCACGACGATGATGATCGCCGACTTGTTGGACGCATGGGGCCGGCCGATCGACTGCGACATCGCGCACTGCATCTATGCCGGGCTGACCACCGACACCGGGTCGTTTCGCTGGGCCGGCGCCCGCGCGCTGCGGCTGGCGGCCCGGCTGGTCGAGATCGGCGTGGACAACGCGACGCTCAGCCGGACGCTGATGGACACCCATCCGTTCGCGTGGCTGCCACTGCTGTCGCGGGTGCTGGGTTCCGCGCGGTTGCTGCCCGACGCGGTCGGCGGCCTGGGGTTGGTGTACGCGGTCGTCGAGAACAGGGACTGGGCGAGCTCGCGGGCCGAGGAGGTCGAGAGCATCGTCGACATCGTGCGCACCACGCAGCAGGCCGAGGTGGCGGCGGTCTTCAAGGAGGTCGAGCCGCGGCAGTGGTCGGTGTCGATGCGGGCCAAGCACGTCGATCTGGTCGCCGTCACATCCGGTTTCGGCGGCGGGGGCCACCGGCTGGCGGCCGGCTACTCGACCACGGGCTCGATCCACGACGTGGTGGCGTCGCTGCGCGCCGCCCTCGGCTGAGTGCCGTCCCGGCTAGAACGCCCAGCTGCCGGAGCGCTGGAGAACGAACCCGTGGTCGCCGCTGGTGGTATCCAGGCAGGCGGCGAGATTCTCCGTGCCGACGACGCACGTCACGTTGAGATACGACAACTTCTGGCCCGGACCCAGCAATTTGCCGTTCGAGGGCAACGAGGCGGGGCTGCCGTCGCAGCCGCCGTAGGACATGCGGCTCAACGCGTAGCCGGGTCCCTTGAAATTCACCGCCCCCACCACGCAATCACCCGGCCGGGGATGGCTGCCGCCGGGGAAGGGGACGTCGCTCATCCCCGGCATGTCGCCGTTGCACCGGATGTCCTGTGAGGGGTGCGGCGCTGGCGGCGGCCCGCCGTAGAAGTCGCAGACGAGGTTGTTCGGGGCGGAGAACCTGACCCGGGGGGACGTGCCCGGTCCCGCCGTGGTGAGGTAGCTGTCCGCGGGGACCGCGCTGAAATCGTCGAGAGTGGGGAATCCGGGCGGGGGCTGCGCGGCCGCCCGCGGCGCGGCTGCCGTGATCGCGGAGGCCATCGCGGTGGCTGCTACCAAGGCCAGGGCGCCGGGCGCCCGCGCGGTGAGATCGACGACAGCACGCACCGATGCCTCCTGCGCTCCCGAACCTGTTCTGCGGTTGTTGGGATCG
>NZ_JBYCLE010000121.1:0-5411 GCF_057473765.1 Mycobacterium sp. TH-M106
AACACAGCACAACCATGAAAGCCATACCCGACGCCCCTGGGCAGTTCGAAGCCTACGGCCGAGGGCAACAACCACCCATCTAGAAAGGTAGGGAACCATGACATTTGTGACCGTACAGTGCGAAGCGCTATCTGCCGCCGCCGCCCAGCTGGAAGGTATCGGCTCAGCGGTGACCGCTCAAAACTCGGCCGCAGCAGCCCCGACCACGGGCGTGGTTCCCGCGGCCGCCGATCAGGTATCAGTGCTGCAATCGGCGCTGTTCTCCGCATACGGGACGTTGTACCAGCAGGTGAGCGCCCAAGCTACGGCAATTCACCAGATGTTTGTGAACATGCTGAGCACCAGCGCGGGCTCCTACGGCACCACCGAGGCCACCAATGCGGCCACCGCCAATTCGTCTGGGTCCGGGCTTACCGGACTCATCAGTGCGCTGTTGGGCTCCAGCTCGTCATCGAGTTCGTCTAGCCTCGGGGGATTTCTCGGCAACACCGGGCCGCTGGGTCCGTCCGGGAGTCCAGCCACTATCGGGAACATTGCGTTTGGAAACTGGGCCGCTGGTTCGTCAGACTTGCTCGGGTTGGCAGCTGGCGGTCTTCTCGATTTTCCCAAGACGGCCGCGGACGTACTGCCGGCAGCCGGCCTGCAGAGCGCAATGCTGGCGGGCGCCGTGGGACCGGCGGGCAGCGCAGGGTTCAGCGGGGCCCCGGTGTTGGCAGGGCTAGGTCAGGCGTCGGCGGTCGGCGGAATGTCGGTGCCGCCCAGCTGGGCCACCGGCATCGCGCCGGCCGGCGGCCCTTCCCCCGCGACGTTGGTGAGCACGGGATGGGCCGCTGCGCCCACGGCCGCCGCGCACACGCCGATGTCCACGGTGCCGTCGGGAATGCTGTCTGCACCCGGCGCCGGGAAGGCCGGCGGCTTCGGCGCGCCGCGGTATGGCGTCAAGCCCATCGTCATGCCCAAGCCGGCGGTTGTCTAGAACGCGCAACACGCCTGCAAGCAGCCACAGCCAGTTAGCAGGTATCGGGGATTCGAGGAACACGGAGCTGGAGCAATGTTTGATTTCGGAGCATTACCCCCGGAAGTCAACTCCGGGCTGATGTACACCGGCGCGGGATCGGCGCCGATGATGGCCGCTGCGCAGGCGTGGAACAGCCTGGCCGCCGAGCTCGATTCGGCAGCATCGGCCTACCAGACGTTGATCACCACGCTGGCCGGCGACGAATGGCGGGGTCCGGCGTCCGCCTCGATGGCGGCCGCCGCGACACCCTACATCGGGTGGATGAGCAACACCGCCGCGGCCGTCCAACATGCGGCCAACCAGGCTATGGCCTCGGCCAGCGCCTACGAAACGGCATTCGCTATGACCGTGCCCCCGGAAGTGGTCGCGGCCAACCGGGCTCTGCTGGCCAACCTCATCGCAACCAACTTCCTGGGGCAAAACACGCCGGCGATCGCGGCAGCCGAGGCTCACTACGCCGAAATGTGGACCCAGGATGCCGCCGCCATGTACGGCTACGCCGGTACCTCGCAAGCCGCTGGGCAATTGCAGCCGCTGACTTCTCCGGCGCAGACCACCAATGCGTCCGGAATCGCCGCCCAGGCTGCCGCAGTCAGTGGGGCTGGCACCGGCGGCCTGCAGACGGAGCTGTCACAACTGATTTCCGGCCTGCATAACGCCGTGGGCAGCTTGTCGTCTCCGTTGGCAAGCACCAGCGGTGCGTCGGGCCTCGCTGGAATGGCGGATTCGATCAACAGCTTCCTCGCCATCCCGCTCGTCGCAGACACCATTAACAACACGTTCTATAGCGCGGGTTGGTGGGTTCCGATGGCCATCCCGACCTCGGTCATGCTTGCAAAAACTCTCGCCACCTTTGCGGCGGCCACGGGCGGCGCCGCGTCACTCGGCGCCGGCATGACGGGCGGAACCGTCCTGGCGAGCTCGGTCGGCTCGACGGGTGTGACGGGCGCAGGCGCCCTTGTCGGAGCGCCGGTGGCGGCGGGTATGGGTGGCACAGCCTCCGTCGGCGGTCTCTCGGTTCCGGCCGCCTGGTCGGCGGCCACTCCGGCGGTCAGCGAGTCCGCGACGGCGACGTTGGCGGGCAGCGGCTGGACCGCCGCCGCTGAAGAAGGCACGCAAGTGGCAGCGGTGCCGGCCGGGATGGGGCCGATGGCCGCGGGCGGCCGCGGCGGCTTCGGTTTCGGCGCTCCCCGTTACGGGTTCAAGCCAACCGTGATGCCGAAACAGGTTCTCGTCTGACCCGTAGTTCCGCTGCCCAAGGCATTTGCGCAACTTCGAGTTCGCTCACCGGGCTACAAGCGTTGGTCCTCGACCTGCTCGAGGGTCCTCCGCTGCACCGGCGACGTTCAGTTCACAGGATGGCAAAATGTCCCGAACTTCCCGGTAGGTTGGCAAACGACCTGCCGATGGTGTTGGCCCTGGGGCTCACTCGTAGTTTGCAGCCCTGGCGAACGCGACGAATCGGCCGACCCGTCCTGCGAGGGCGGGCATGGATCTGTCGAGCTGGCGATGCACTGCGCGTTGTCCGCGTGGGCCTGTCCCAATAAGTCGCCACCGCCAACGGCGCTCGCGATAACGAGCACACCGGCGCTGGCGATCACTAGGCGTTGCGCTAATTTGAGAAGGACCCGCGATGTCGTGACGTGTAGGCTCATCAGCATCCTCCTCGCGACGGCTGGACCAGGCGATGGAACCGATCGTAACACGCCGTTTACATGTTAACAAGATGTTAACGCCGATACAGCCCGAAAAGCGCTAGCGATAGTTAGCTAACTGCTAGCTAAAGTTACACGCCCTTATCGGGGCTTGGCTCTCCCCACCTGCGGCGATGCCGATCACGACAACCGCTCGATCACCATCGCCATCCCCTGGCCGCCGCCCACGCACATCGTTTCCAGCCCGAACGTCTTGTCGTGGGTCTGCAGGTTGTTCAGCAGCGTGGCGGTGATACGGGCGCCGGTCATGCCGAACGGGTGGCCGAGCGCGATCGCCCCGCCAGAGACGTTGAGCTTGTCCTCGTCGATACCCAGTTCGCGCGCGGAGGCGAGCACCTGCACCGCGAACGCCTCGTTGATCTCGAACAGGTCGATGTCGGAGATCGACATGCCCGCGTTGGTCAGCGCTTTCTTGGTCGCTTCGATCGGACCCAACCCCATGATTTCCGGGGACAGGCCGGAAACCCCGGTAGCAACGATCCGGGCCAGTGGCTTCAGACCCAGCTCCTTGGCCTTGGTGTCGCTGGTGATCACCACCGCCGCCGCGCCGTCGTTGAGAGGGCAGGCATTACCGGCGGTGACGGTGCCATTGGGCCGGAATGCCGGCTTGAGCTGGCTGACCACCTCGTAGGTGGTACCGAACCGCGGGCCATCATCGACACTGACGGTGCTTCCATCCAGCAGTGTCACCGGTGCGATCTCACGCGTGAAGTGCCCGTTCTTGATCGCCTCCTCCGCGCGGTTCTGGCTGCGAACCCCCCACAGGTCCTGATCTTCGCGGCTGATGCCGGTCAGCAGTACGACGTTCTCGGCAGTCTGGCCCATCGCGATGTAGATGTCGGGCAGGGTGCCGTCACCACGCGGATCATGCCATTCATCGGCGCCGGCGGCCGCGGCTTCGGAACGTTTCTGCGCCTCGTCGAAGAGCGGATTCTTGGTGTCCGGCCACGAATCCGAGCTGCCCTTGCCGGTACGCGACACCGTCTCCACACCGGCCGAAATGTACGCGTCCCCCTCCCCGGCCTTGATGGCGTGGAAGGCCATGCGGGTGGTCTGCAGCGACGACGAGCAGTAGCGATTGACGGTGGTGCCTGGCAGGAAGTCGTAGCCCAGCTGGACGGCGACGACACGGCCGATGTTGAAACCGGACTCGCCACCCGGAAGGCCGCAGCCCATCATCAGGTCATCGATCTGGCGCGGGTCCAGCGCAGGCACCTTGTCGAGGGCGGCCCGCACCATCTGCGCCGCCAGATCGTCGGGCCGCATGCCGACCAGCGACCCCTTGCCGGCACGGCCGATCGGAGAACGGGAGGTTGAGACGATGACGGCTTCGGGCACGGCGGGTCCTCCATTCACGTGTAGCCCCGAATTTAGCCCGGCGACGATGCGGGCCGCGAAGCGGGCTAGGCAGATCACCTGAGACGATGACGGCATGCGAATCGCACGCCACATCAGCGAACTCATCGGCAACACTCCGCTGGTCCAGCTCAACTCGGTCGTTCCGGCCGGGGCGGGCATGGTCGCGGCGAAGGTCGAGTACCTCAACCCCGGTGCGAGCTCCAAGGACCGCATCGCGGTGAAGATGATCGACGCTGCCGAGGCCAGTGGACAGCTGCGGCCCGGCGGCACCATCGTCGAACCCACCTCGGGAAACACCGGTGTGGGCCTGGCGCTGGTAGCGCAGCGTCGCGGCTACCGGTGCGTGTTCGTCTGCCCCGACAAGGTCAGCGAGGACAAACAGAACGTGCTGCGTGCCTACGGCGCTGAGGTGGTGGTGTGCCCGACGGCAGTGCCGCCGGACGACCCGGCCAGCTACTACAGCGTGTCCAACAGGCTCGTCACCGAGATCGATGGGGCCTGGAAGCCGGACCAGTACTCCAATCCGCAGGGCCCGGCCAGCCATTACGAGACCACCGGCCCGGAAATCTGGGCCGACACCGACGGTAAAGTCACCCATTTCGTCACCGGCATCGGCACCGGGGGCACCATCACCGGCACCGGCCGCTACCTCAAAGATGTCTCTGGTGCACGACCACAGGGACCGGTACGGATCATCGGTGCCGACCCCGAAGGCTCGGTGTACTCCGGCGGAGCCGGTCGCCCGTATCTGGTGGAGGGAGTCGGCGAGGATTTCTGGCCGGAAGCCTACGACCCGGACATACCCGATGAGGTCATCGCGGTGTCCGACGCCGACTCGTTCGACATGACCAGGCGGTTGGCTCGCGAGGAGGCGCTGCTGGTCGGAGGCTCATGCGGGATGGCTGTAGTCGCCGCGGTAGAAGTAGCCGTGAAAGCCGGACCGGACGCGCTGGTCGTGGTGTTGCTGCCGGACAGCGGTCGCGGCTACATGTCGAAGATCTTCAACGACGCCTGGATGTCGTCGTACGGGTTTTTGCGCTCGCGGCTCGACGGTTCGACCGCACAGCCCACGGTCGGCGACGTGCTGCGTGGCAAGTCCGGTGTGCTCCCCGACCTGGTGCACACCCACCCCTCCGAGACCGTGCGCGACGCCATCGGGATCCTGCGTGAATACGGGGTATCCCAGATGCCCGTCGTCGGTGCCGAGCCGCCGGTGATGGCGGGTGAGGTGGCCGGCAGCGTGTCCGAGCGCGAGTTGCTGTCCGCGGTGTTCGAGGGTCGCGCCAAGCTCGCCGACGCGGTGGCTCAGCACATGAGTC
>NZ_JBYCLE010000122.1:0-4120 GCF_057473765.1 Mycobacterium sp. TH-M106
TGACCTGCCGGTTTCCCGGTTGCGACGAGCCGGCCATCAATTGCGACCTCGATCACACGATCGCCCACGCCGATGGTGGACCCACCCATGCTTCCAACCTCAAGGCAATGTGTAGGCGAGACCACCTGATCAAGACGTTTTGGGGCTGGCAGGACAAGCAGCTGCCAGACGGGACGGTGATCTGGACATCCCCGTCGGGGCACAGCTATGTCACCACACCGGGCAGCGCCCTGCTCTTTCCCGCGCTGTGCGCGCCCACCGCCCAACTGGACCCACCCGAGCCGCCCACCGACCACTGCCCCGACCGCTGCGCCGACCGCACCGCCGTGATGCCCCAACGCCGCCGCACCCGCGCCCAAAACCGCGCCCGCTACATCGCTTCCGAACGCCGAAAAAACCACACCGAACGCCAAACCCAAGCCCAAGCCCGCGCCGGGCCCGACGACCCCGACGACGACCCTCCACCGTTCTGAGCAGCGAGGACTCCACCAGCTAGCCGGCCAGCCTCCCTGGATCGGCGCGCCTGTCCCGGCCTGTCAGTAGACGAGGCTAGCGTGAAACGTTGTGACCCCAGGGGACGAAGCGATGAGGAGGAGCGGCACGTGACGTCAGCCGAGCCGGCCCCGTTTCGCGAAGCGGTCCAGGCCATGTCCGCCGCAGTTGTGCGGTCGGAGATCGAGTTGGGCCCGATCCGGCCGCCGCAGCGCCTCGCGCCGTACAGCTATGCGCTGGGCGCAGAGGTCAAACACCCGGAGGCCGAGACTGTCCCGGAGCAATCCGAAGGCGACACCTACGGGCGGCTGATCCTGCTGTACGACCCTGACGGCATCGACGCCTGGAACGGCACCATGCGACTGGTGGCCTACATCCAGGCCGATCTGGACTGCCAGGAGGCAATCGACCCGCTGCTGCCCGAGGTGGCCTGGAGCTGGCTGGTCGAAGCGCTGGAGTCGCGCACCGAGCACGTCACCGCACTCGGCGGTACCGTCACCGCGACCACGTCGGTGCGCTACGGCGATATATCCGGGCCGCCGCGCGGACATCAGCTGGAGCTGCGGGCATCCTGGACCGCCACCACCCCCGAACTCGACGCGCACGTCCATGCGTTCTGCGCGGTGCTGGAACACGCGGCGGGGCTGCCGCCGGCGGGGGTGACCGACCTGGGCGCACGAACCCGGGTCTGACCATGGACTCTGACCCGTCGGGTTCGGCTAGCGCACAACCCGAGCCGACGCCGCTGACACACCCGGCTGGCGGCATACCGAACGTGTCGGTCACCGCTGCCGAGGTCCGCTCGGCCGCAGAACTGCTGGCCGGTGGTCACGGGCCTTTCGCGGTGGACGCCGAGCGGGCGTCGGGCTTTCGCTACTCCAACCGGGCCTACCTGATCCAGGTCCGGCGCGCCGGCGCGGGCACGGTGCTCATCGACCCGGTCGGCGACGCGGGCGACCCGGTGACGGTGCTGCGGCCGGTGGCCGAGGTGCTGGGCCAAGACGAATGGATTCTGCACGCCGCCGACCAGGATCTGCCGTGCCTGGCCGAGGTCGGCATGCGGCCACCGGCGCTGTACGACACCGAGCTGGCCGGGCGCCTGGCCGGCTTCGAAAAGGTCAATCTCGCAACAATGGTGCAGCGGCTGCTGGGGTTGAGCCTGGCCAAAGGTCACGCCGCAGCCGACTGGTCCAAACGTCCGCTGCCGCCGGCGTGGCTCAACTACGCGGCGCTCGATGTCGAGGTGCTGATCGAACTGCGTCGAGCGATTGCCAAGGTGCTGGCCGAGGAGGGCAAAAGCGAGTGGGCCACACAGGAATTCGATTACCTGCGGGCGGTTAGTGCCAGGAGTGTCGCCGCTTCGACCAGGCGGGACCGGTGGCGGCGCACATCAGGAATTCACAAGGTGCGCGGCCCGCGTGGGCTGGCCGCGGTCCGTGAACTGTGGACGGTGCGGGACCGGATCGCGCAGCGCCGCGACATTGCTCCGCACCGCATCCTGCCCGATTCGGCGATCATCGCAGCGGCAGCGGCTGACCCCACCACCGTCGACGACCTGATCAAACTACCGGGATTCGGCGGGCCCAGGCAGCGCCGGAACGCCCGGACCTGGCTGGCGGGGCTGGCCGCGGCGCGCGAGAACCCCGATCCGCCCGAAACGGCCGAACCCCAGAACGGCCCTCCCCCGGCGACCCGATGGGTCAGACGCAAGCCCGAGGCCGCCGCCCGGTTGGAGGCGGCCCGCGCTGCGCTGGGTGAGCTGTCGCAGCAGGTGGGGGTGCCCACCGAGAACTTGGTGGCGCCCGACCTGATACGACGGCTCTGCTGGGACTGGGAACCGGGAGTCGGCCCCGACGCCGCGGCGGTCGCTGTGGCGATCGAAGAGTTTCTCCGCACTGGCGAGGCCCGGGCCTGGCAGCGTGAGCTGGTGGTCCCGGTCCTGGCGGCGGCGTTGCAGCCGACCGTTAGTCCAGGTGTTCGCTGATCTCCGACTCGGTGACTACGGCATTGCCCAGGGCGGCGACCCAGCCGGTGATCCGGCGGGCCACGTCCTGCTCGGTCAGTCCTGCCTCGGCGAGTACCTCACCACGCGAGGCGTGGTCGTAGAACCGCTGCGGCAACCCGACGTCGCGACAGGGTACGTCGATCTCCGCGCGGCGCAGCGCCGCCGACACCGCCGACCCCACCCCGCCGCTGCTGCCGTTGTCTTCCAGCGTGACCACCAGCTTGTGCTTTCCGGCCAGGTCGACCACCACGTCGGAGACCGGCAACACCCAGCGCGGGTCGATCACGGTCACCCCGATGCCCTGGTTGTGCAGCCGCCGGCCCACCGCCAACGCCATCGCCGCGAACGCGCCGACCGCCACCAGCAGCACGTCGGTGGTCAACCCGTCGGCGGGAACAGCGAGCACGTCGACCCCGGAGTGTCGCTGCACTGCCGGAATGTCTTCACACACATCGCCTTTGGGGAACCGGATCGCCGTCGGCCCGTCGCCGATGTCGAGCGCCTCACCGAGTTCTTCACGCAGACGGGTGGCATCGCGCGGAGCGGCCACCTGCATACCGGGCACGATCCCCAGCATCGACAGATCCCACATGCCGTTGTGGCTGGCCCCGTCGTTTCCGGTGATCCCGGAGCGATGGAGGACCAACGTCACCGGCAGCTTGTGCAGCGCCACGTCCATCATGATCTGGTCGAAGGCGCGGTTGAGGAACGTCGAATAGATCGCCGCCACCGGGTGCAGCCCGCCCATCGCCAGCCCGGCTGCCGACGTAATCGCATGCTGCTCAGCGATGCCGACGTCGAACATCCGGTCCGGAAACCGCTGCCCGAATGGAGTCAGCCCGGTAGGACCGGGCATGGCGGCGGTGATCGCGACGACGTCGCGACGGGTGGATCCGTACTCGATGAGCGCGTCAGAGAATGCGGACGTCCAACTGGGCGCCGCCACCGTGGCGGCCGACCCGGTCGCCGGGTCGATCACGCCGCATTGATGCATCTGCTCGGCCTCGTCGTTCTCAGCCGGCGCGTAACCCATCCCCTTCCGGGTGACCACGTGCACGACCACCGGCCCGCAGAAACCGCGGGCACGGCGCAGCGCGGACTCCACGGCGTGTTCGTCGTGGCCGTCGACCGGGCCGACATACTTCACACCAAGGTCGGTGAAGAGCAGCTGCGGGGAGAACGCGTCCTTCAGCCCGGCCTTGACGCTGTGCATCACGTGATAGCCCAGCTCACCGACGACCGGCATGCCACGCATCGCGCCGCGACCCTTCTCCAGCAACTTCTCGTAGCCGGGCTGCAGTCGCAGCGCGGCCAAGTGCTCGGCGAAACCGCCGATCGTCGGGGCGTAGCTGCGGCCGTTGTCGTTGACGACGATGACCACCGGCCGGCGCGCCACGGCGATGTTGTTCAGCGCCTCCCAGCACATCCCCCCGGTCAGTGCGCCGTCGCCGACCACCGCGACCACATGGCGGTTGCGGTGCCCGGTCAGTTCGAACGCTTTGGCCAGCCCGTCGGCGTAGGACAGCGCCGAGCTGGCGTGGCTGGACTCCACCCAGTCGTGCTCGCTCTCGGCACGCGACGGGTAGCCGGACAGTCCGCCTTTTTTGCGCAGGGTGTCGAAGT
>NZ_JBYCLE010000123.1:0-6041 GCF_057473765.1 Mycobacterium sp. TH-M106
TCACCGATCGCCCGTGGATCACCATCGTCTGGGATGACCCCATCAACCTGATGACCTACGTGACCTACGTCTTTCAGAAGCTGTTCGGCTACAGCGAGCCACACGCCACCAAGTTGATGCTCCAGGTGCACAACGAAGGAAAAGCCGTGGTGTCGGCGGGTAGCCGGGACTCGATGGAAGTCGACGTGTCCAAACTGCATGCTGCCGGGTTGTGGGCGACCATGCAGCAGGACCGCTGACCTCACCGTGCGTAAGTGGAAGCGGGTCGAGACCGACGACGGCCTCCGCTTCCGGTCCGCCCTGGATCCGCACGAGGCGGCATTGCTGAAGAATCTGGCCGGCTCGGTTGTCGGCATGCTCGACGTGCGGGAATCATCCTCTCCGCCAGACGAACTCGAGCAGATCACCGGGATGAAAAACGTCAACACCCAACCGCCCGAGGATGCGACGCTGCGGCGGCTGCTGCCCGATTTCTACCGGCCCGACGAGCACCAGCCCGACAGCGCGGAGGTTGCCAACAACCTCAACTCGGCATTGCGCGGTTTGCACGAGCCGGAGATCATCGAAGCCAAACGCGGTGCAGCACAACAGTTGCTGGACACCGTCCCGGACGGGGGCGGTCGGTTCGAGCTGACCGAGGAGCAGGCGAACGCGTGGATCGCGGCGGTCAACGACATCCGGCTGGCGCTGGGCACAATGCTCGACGTCGGACCGAACGGTCCGGAGTGGGTGCCGGCCGAACATCCGATGGCCGGGCAGTTCAGCGTGTATCGGTGGCTGACGGTGCTGCAAGAGTATCTGGTCCTGGGGTTGATGGGGCGACCCCGGTGATGAGCACGGGGTCGATCACCGACGTCGCAGGTGTCCTGGTCGGTCATCACCAGCGGCTCGACCCGGACGCGACGCTCGGGGCCGGCTGGGCCACCGGGGTCACCGTGGTGCTGGCCCCGCCCGGCACGGTCGGCGCGGTCGACGCCCGCGGCGGTGCGCCCGGCAGCCGCGAGACCGACCTGCTCGACCCGGCCAACAGCGTGCGCCACGTCGACGCGGTGGTGCTGGCGGGCGGTAGCGCCTACGGGCTTGCGGCCGCCGACGGCGCGATGGCATGGCTGGAGGAGAACAATCGCGGTCTGGTGACCGAAGACGGCGTGGTGCCGATCGTGCCGGCCGCGGTCATCTTCGACCTGTCGGTCGGTGGCTGGGCATGCCGGCCGACGGCGGAGTTCGGTTACGCGGCGGCCGGTGCGGCCGGTCCCGTCGCGACGGTCGGAACGGTTGGCGCCGGGGTGGGGGCGCGCGCCGGCGCGCTCAAGGGCGGAGTGGGAGCCGCGTCGGTCACGCTGGAACTGGGCGGCACCGCCGTGACCGTCGGGGCGCTGGTGGTGGTGAACTCGGTGGGCGAGGTCGTCGACTCCGCCACCGGGCTGCCGTGGCCGGCCGACCTCATCGAGGAGTTCGGGCTGGCACCGCCGCCGGCTGACCAGCTGGCGGCGCTTGCCCTGCTGGAGACGAAGTGGTCGGCGTCCAGCCCGCTCAACACCACCATCGCGGTGATCGCGACCGACGCCGCTCTCAGCCCGGCTGGGTGCCGCCGGGTGGCGATCGCCGCCCAGGACGGGCTGGCCCGCACCATCCGGCCGGCCCACACCCCGCTGGACGGCGACACCGTGTTCGCGCTCGCGACCGGGGCCGTCGAGGTTGCGCCGGCGGTAGACACTCCGACCGCGCTGTCCCCGGAGACCGGGCTGGTCGCCGCGGTAGGTGCGGCGGCGGCGGACTGCCTGGCCCGTGCAGTGCTGGTCGCGGTGCTGGCCGCCGAGCCGGTGGCCGGAATACCGACTTACCGCGGCACGTTGCCGGGGGCGTTCGCGAACAGACCAGGGAGACGGTGACATGTTGACGATTCGTGCCGACCTGGTGGCCGCGATGGTCGCCCATGCGCGCACCGACCACCCCGACGAGGCGTGCGGGGTACTGGCCGGACCGCAGGGATCCGTCCGGCCGGAGCGCTACATCCCGATGGTCAACGCCGAACGCTCGCCTACGTTCTATCGGTTCGACTCCCAGGAGCAGCTCACAGTCTGGCTGGCCATGGACGACGCCGACGAGGTGCCGGTCGTCATCTTCCACTCGCACACCGCGACCGAGGCCTACCCGAGCCGCACCGACGTCGCGCTGGCCGGTGAACCCGACGCACACTACGTACTGGTGTCGACGCGCGACCCGGACACCCATGAACTGCGCAGCTATCGCATCGTCGACGGCGTCATCACCGAGGAACCCGTCACTATTGTCGAGGAGTACTCATGAGTGTCACCGTGTCGATCCCGACGATTCTGCGTCGGCACACCGGTGGCGAGAAACGCGTCAGCGCTGCCGGCGCCACCCTGGCTGCGGTGATCAGCGACCTGGAGACCAACTACTCCGGTATCGCGCAACGCCTGCTCGAGGACGGCAAGCTGCACCGTTACGTCAACATCTACGTCAACGACGAGGACGTGCGGTTCTCCGGCGGTCTGGACACGGCGATCGCCGACGGCGATTCGGTGATCATCCTGCCCGCCGTAGCAGGCGGCGGGTAAGGGTACGGACCAAATGGCGCGCTACGACTCGCTGCTGGCCGCGCTGGGCGACACCCCACTGGTCGGACTGCAGCGGCTCTCGCCACGCTGGGCGGACGGCCGGGACGGCCCGCACGTGCGGCTGTGGGCCAAACTCGAGGACCGCAACCCGACCGGGTCGATCAAAGACCGTCCGGCGCTGCGGATGATCGAGCGGGCCGAAGCCGACGGGTTGTTGGCACCCGGCGCCACCATTCTGGAACCCACCAGCGGCAACACCGGTATCTCGCTGGCGATGGCGGCCCGGTTGAAGCGGTACCGGCTGGTCTGCGTGATGCCGGAGAACACCTCGATAGAGCGTCGCCAGCTGTTGGAGCTCTACGGCGCTCGGATCATCTTCTCGCCGGCCGAGGGTGGGTCCAACACCGCGGTGGCCACCGCCAAGCAGCTGGCCGCCGACAACCCCGAGTGGGTGCTGCTCTATCAGTACGGCAACCCGGCCAACCCTGAGTCGCACTATCGCGGCACCGGCCCCGAACTGTTGGCCGACCTGCCGGAGATCACCCACTTCGTCGCCGGCCTGGGCACCACCGGCACGCTGATGGGCACCGGCCGGTTCCTGCGCGAGCGGGTTCCCGGCGTGGCGATAGTGGCGGCCGAACCTCGCTACGGCGAAGGGGTCTACGCACTGCGCAACGTCGACGAGGGTTTCGTCCCGGAGCTTTATGACCCGCAGGTGCTGACCACCCGGATCTCGGTGAGTTCAGCCGACGCGGTACGGCGCACCCGGGAGCTGATCGACGCCGAAGGCATCTTCGCCGGCATCTCCACCGGCGCTGTGCTGCACGCCGCGCTGGGTGTGGCCGCCAAGGCTCTGCGTGCGGGCCAGCCCGCCGACATCGCCTTCATCGTTGCCGATGCCGGATGGAAGTACCTGTCCACCGGCGCCTACGCCGGTAGCCTGGACGACGCCGTGAATGCGCTGGAAGGGCAGCTATGGGCTTGAGGGCCAGGTCTCCTGCGACACCGGAGCCGGCGAGGCAGCCGAAGAATCGGTCGACGTGGATGGCTCGCGGGGCTACCATCGTCGGTTTCGTGTTGCTGCTCTACGCCGTCGAATTCGTCGACCAGCTCAGCGGGCACCGGCTGGATCGCAATGGCATCCGGCCGCTGCAGGCCGACGGACTGTGGGGCGTCGTCTTCGCCCCGCTGTTGCACGCTAACTGGCAGCATCTGATAGCCAACACCGGTCCGGCGCTGGTGTTGGGCTTCCTGGTGATGCTGGCTGGGTTGTCGCGGTTTCTCCTGGCTACCGCGATCGTGTGGGTCGTCGGCGGTTTGGGCACCTGGTTGATCGGCAATCTCGGGTCGTCGTGCGGCCTGCAATCCGATCACATCGGCGCCTCGGGCCTCATCTTCGGCTGGCTGACCTTTCTGTTGGTGTTCGGGTTTTTCACTCGCACGGTCTGGCAGATCGTCGTCGGCATCGTCGTGCTCGTTTTCTACGGCGGCGTGCTCTGGGGCGTGTTGCCGGTAATGCCGGTGCTCAACACCTGCGGCGGGGTTTCCTGGCAGGGGCATCTGTGCGGCGCGCTGGCTGGCGTGCTGGCCGCCTATCTGCTGTCCGGGCCCGAACGCAAAGCCCGGGAACATCACCACCAGGCGCAGCAGACCGCATGAACCCGCCATCCCCTGCCCGCCGGCGGGAACCCCAGGCGCCCATCGGGGTCTTCGACTCCGGCGTCGGGGGGCTGACCGTCGCACGCGCGATCATCGACCAGCTGCCCGACGAGGACATCGTCTACGTCGGCGACACCGGCAACGGGCCCTACGGTCCGCTGAGCATTCCCGAAATACGCACACACGCGTTGACCATCGGCGACGATCTCGTCGACCGCGGGGTCAAAGCGCTGGTGATCGCCTGCAACTCGGCATCGTCAGCGTGTCTGCGGGACGCCCGCGAACGCTACGACGTGCCGGTCGTCGAAGTGATCCTGCCGGCGGTGCGGCGCGCGGTCGTCACCACCCGCAACGGCCACATCGGTGTGATCGGCACGCAGGCGACCATCACCAGCCACGCCTACCAGGACGCGTTCGCCGCCGCCCGTGACACCCAGATCACCGCGGTAGCCTGTCCGCGGTTCGTCGACTTCGTCGAACGCGGCATCACCACCGGCCGTCAGGTACTCGGCCTGGCCGAGGGTTATCTGGAACCGCTGCAGCGCGCCGGGGTGGACACTCTGGTGCTGGGGTGCACCCACTACCCGCTGCTGTCGGGGTTGATCCAGTTGGCAATGGGGGAGCAGGTGACGCTGGTGTCCAGCGCCGAGGAGACCGCCAAGGAGCTGGTGCGGGTGCTCACCGAACTCGATCTGCTGCGGCCGCATGAAACCCCGCCCGCGACCCGGGTATTCGAGGCCACCGGCGACCCGGCAGCGTTCGCCCGGCTGGCAACGCGGTTTTTGGGCCCCGCTATCGCCGTCGTCGAACCCGTCCGGCGCCACTCGCCGGCGCATTAACCACCATGTCTGCGGCAGAGTCTGCCGCGTCGCCGCAGCAAACATGGCACAGTAGGGATTGTGCGACTGACCGTGCTCGGCTGCTCCGGCAGCGTAGTGGGTCCGGATTCCCCAGCATCCGGCTACCTGTTGCGGGCACCGGACACGCCACCGCTGGTCATCGACTTCGGGGGCGGGGTGCTCGGCGCGCTGCAGCACCACGCCGATCCCGGCTCGGTGCATGTGTTGCTGTCACACCTGCACGCCGACCACTGTCTGGACCTGCCCGGGCTGTTCGTCTGGCGCCGCTACCACCCGTCACCGCCGGTCGGCAAGGCGTTGCTGTACGGACCCAGCGACACCTGGTCGCGGCTGGGAGCGGCATCGTCGCCGTACGGCGGAGAGATCGACGATTTCACCGACATCTTCGACGTGCGTCACTGGGTGACGGGGCAGCCGGTGACGATCGGGACGGTCACGGTCTGCCCGGAGCTGGTCTGCCACCCGACCGAGGCGTACGGCCTGCGTATCACCGATCCGTCCGGTGCGGTGCTGGCATACAGCGGCGACACCGGTTTCTGCGATCGCCTGGTGGAGTTGGCGCGCGGCGTCGACGTCTTTTTGTGTGAGGCGTCCTGGACGCACTCTGCCAAGCGTCCTTGCAACCTGCATCTGTCGGGCACCGAGGCCGGACGTGTCGCCGCGGCGGCAGGGGTGCGCGAGCTGCTGCTGACCCATATTCCGCCGTGGACGTCGCGCGAGGACGTGATCAGCGAGGCCTAGGCCGAGTTCGGCGGCCCGGTGCACGCGGTGGCGCTCGGCGAGACGTTCTACATCCGGGGGGCCTGTGGTTTACTGGGTGCCCTATCGAGCTGACGGTCGCGGCGACGACGTGCTGCTACCGGTCGTATTTAACCGGGGGTTCACCTCGAATCCGGCGGGTTCGGTGCTGGTCGATTTCGGCAACACCAGGGTGTTGTGC
>NZ_JBYCLE010000124.1:0-7931 GCF_057473765.1 Mycobacterium sp. TH-M106
GTGCTCCGGAGATCATCGTCAACAACGAGAAGCGGATGCTGCAGGAGTCGGTGGACGCGTTGTTCGACAACGGTCGTCGGGGCCGGCCGGTGACCGGACCGGGTAACCGTCCGCTGAAATCGCTGTCCGACCTGCTCAAGGGCAAGCAGGGGCGGTTCCGGCAGAACCTGCTCGGCAAGCGCGTCGACTACTCTGGCCGCAGCGTGATCGTGGTCGGCCCGCAGCTCAAGCTGCACCAGTGCGGCCTGCCCAAGCTGATGGCCCTGGAGCTGTTCAAGCCGTTCGTGATGAAGCGGCTGGTCGACCTCAACCACGCGCAGAACATCAAGAGCGCCAAGCGGATGGTGGAACGCCAGCGTCCGCAGGTGTGGGACGTGCTCGAAGAGGTCATCGCCGAGCATCCGGTGCTGCTCAACCGTGCGCCCACCCTACACCGGCTGGGTATTCAGGCTTTCGAGCCGATGCTGGTGGAAGGCAAGGCGATTCAGCTGCACCCACTGGTATGTGAGGCGTTCAACGCCGACTTCGACGGCGACCAGATGGCGGTGCACCTGCCGCTCTCCGCCGAGGCGCAGGCCGAAGCTCGCATTTTGATGCTGTCGTCCAACAACATTCTGTCCCCGGCGTCGGGACGTCCGCTGGCGATGCCGCGGCTGGACATGGTGACCGGGCTTTACTACCTGACCACCGAGGTTCCCGGCGACACCGGTGAATACACCCCGGCCGCCAAGGATCGCCCGGAGCGCGGGGTGTATTCCTCACCCGCGGAGGCGATCATGGCCGTCGACCGCGGCGCGCTGAGCGTGCGGGCCAAGATCAAGGTGCGGCTGTCGGCACTGCGTCCACCGGTCGAGGTGGAGACCGAGCTGTTCGGCGAGAGCGGCTGGCGGCCGGGCGATTCCTGGATGGCGGAGACGACGCTGGGCCGGGTGATGTTCAACGAGCTGCTGCCGGTGGGCTATCCGTTCGTGAACACCCAGATGCACAAGAAGGTGCAGGCCGTCATCGTCAACGACCTCGCCGAGCGCTATCCGATGATCGTGGTCGCCCAGACGGTGGACAAGCTCAAGGACGCCGGCTTCTACTGGGCCACCCGTTCCGGCGTGACTGTGTCGATGGCCGACGTGTTGGTGCCGCCGAACAAGGCCGAGATCCTCGACGCCTACGAGGCGCGGGCGGACAAGGTGGAGAAGCAGTTCCAGCGCGGGGCGTTGAACCACGACGAGCGCAACGAAGCCCTGGTCGAGATCTGGAAGGAAGCCACCGACGAGGTGGGTCAGGCGCTGCGGGAGCACTACCCGGCGGACAACCCGATCATCACCATCGTCGACTCCGGTGCCACCGGTAACTTCACCCAGACCCGCACCCTGTCCGGGATGAAGGGGCTGGTGACCAATCCGAAGGGCGAGTTCATCCCGCGGCCGATCAAGTCGAGTTTCCGTGAGGGCCTGACGGTGCTGGAGTACTTCATCAACACCCACGGCGCTCGAAAGGGCTTGGCGGACACCGCGTTGCGGACCGCCGACTCGGGTTACCTGACCCGTCGGCTGGTCGACGTCAGCCAGGACGTGATCGTACGCGAGGGCGACTGCGGAACCGAACGCGGCATTGTCGTCGAGTTGGCGCAACACCAGCCCGACGGAACACTGATCCGAAACCCGTTCATCGAGACGTCGGCGTATGCGCGGACGCTGGCAGCGGACGCGGTCGGCGAGGACGGTGAGGTCGTCGTCGAGCGCGGCCACGACCTGGGTGACCCGGCGATCGAGGCGCTGCTGGCAGCGGGGATCACGAGCGTGAAGGTGCGTTCGGTGCTGACCTGCGCCACCGGTACCGGCGTGTGCGCCACCTGTTACGGCCGGTCGATGGCCACCGGGAAGCTGGTGGACATCGGTGAGGCCGTCGGCATCGTCGCCGCCCAATCCATCGGCGAGCCCGGTACCCAGCTGACGATGCGCACCTTCCACCAGGGTGGTGTCGGTGAGGACATCACCGGTGGTCTGCCCCGGGTGCAGGAACTGTTCGAGGCCCGGGTGCCGCGCGGCAAGGCGCCGATCGCCGACGTGTCCGGGCGGATCCGGCTCGAGGAGGGCGACCGCTTCTACAAGATCACCATCGTGCCCGACGACGGTGGCGAGGAGGTGGTCTACGACAAGCTTTCCAAGCGGCAGCGCCTGCGGGTGTTCAAGCACGAGGACGGCAGCGAGCGATTACTGGCTGACGGCGACCACGTAGAGGTGGGTCAGCAGCTGATGGAGGGCTCGGCCGACCCGCACGAGGTGCTGCGGGTGCAGGGTCCGCGTGAGGTGCAGATTCACCTGGTCAAGGAGGTGCAGCAGGTCTACCGAGCGCAGGGTGTGTCGATCCACGACAAGCACATCGAGGTGATCGTCCGGCAGATGCTGCGCCGGGTGACCATCATCGACTCGGGTTCGACCGAGTTTCTGCCCGGTTCGCTGACCGAGCGTGCCGAGTTCGAGTCGGAGAACCGTCGGGTGGTGGCCGAGGGCGGCGAGCCCGCCGCCGGGCGCCCGGTGTTAATGGGGATCACCAAGGCGTCGCTGGCCACCGACTCGTGGCTGAGTGCGGCGTCGTTCCAGGAGACGACCCGGGTGCTCACCGACGCGGCGATCAACTGCCGCAGCGACCGGCTGCACGGACTGAAGGAGAACGTGATCATCGGCAAGCTGATCCCGGCCGGTACCGGGATTCCCCGCTACCGCGACATCACCGTGCAGCCGACCGAGGAGGCCCGCGCCGCCGCGTACACGATCCCGTCGTATGAGGACCAGTACTACAGCCCGGACTTCGGCGCCGCCACCGGCGCCGCGGTGCCGCTGGACGACTACGGCTACAGCGACTACCGGTAGGCCCCTCGCGCGGGCGGCGTTTCGCCGAGCGTGAACTGGTTGCGACTTTCCGGCCGAAAACTCGCAACCAGTTCACGCTCGGTGTCTGCGGTGGGCGCCCATCAAGCCGTCGGCCGGACTTACGATGGTGCAGGTGAGCGCCGTGCTGTCGATCGCCGAGGTGTCCTGGGTATTCGAGCGCATCATCGACGGCGCGGCGAAGCGGTAGTGCCGTGCTGATCGGATCGCATGTGCGCCCAGCCGACCCGCTGGCGGCCGCGGAAGCTGACGGCGCGGATGTGGTGCAGATCTTCTTGGGCAACCCGCAGAGCTGGAAGCCGCCCAAACCCCGCAACGACGCCGCCCGGCTGAGGGAGGCGGCGCTGCCGATCTATGTGCACGCGCCGTACCTGATCAACGTGGCCTCGCCGAACAACCGGGTGCGCATCCCGTCGCGCACGATGCTGCAGCAGACCTGTGACGCCGCGGCGGATATCGGGGCGAAGGCGGTGATCGTCCACGGCGGGCACGTCAGCGCCGATGACGACGACCTGGAGGCCGGTTTCGTCCGATGGCGCAAGGCGCTGGACCGCCTGGAGACGACGGTCGGGGTCTATGTGGAGAACACCGCCGGCGGGGAGTATGCGATGGCCCGCCACTTCGACACCATCGCCGCGCTCTGGGATCACATCGGTGCCACTGATGTGGGATTCTGCCTGGACACCTGCCACACCTGGGCTGCAGGTGAGTCGCTGCCCGACGCGGTGGAGCGGATCACGGCCATCACCGGGCGCATCGACGTGGTGCACTGCAACGACTCCAAGGACGCCGCCGGCTCGGGCCGAGACCGCCACGCCAACCTCGGCGCCGGCCAGATCGATCCTGAGTTGCTGGTGGCGGTGGTCGAGGCGGCCGGTGCGCCGGTGATCTGTGAGACCGCCGAGGCGGGCAGGAAAGACGACATTGCGTTCCTGCGTGAGCGGGTCGGCTGATCGGCGGCCGCTGATGCCAGTGCGCAGGTCAGCGGGATCGGCGCCTGGGACAGAATCTGTGACACATCCCACTCAATTTGACGAGGAGCATCCCATCAGATAGCTTTGCCGACGATAAGTTCGCGTTGGACACCATGCGCTACTACATAGGGAGGGCTTCACATGACTGGTCAGGGTTTCGGCGGGCGTGAGGTGCGGGGCCGGGGACGGGGCAGCAGGGTCACCATGGGTCGCCGCGGCCGTGTGGTGGGGCTGGGCACCGCTGCGGGGGCGTTTCTGGCGTTCGGGTTGACGCCGTTGGTGGCTGTTCCGTCGGCGCACGCTGATTTCGAAGACTTGATCGTGAACCTGCTCGACCCGGCCGATTTCGCCGGCCTGGCCGCCTCGGCGGTGGGTGATGGGTCGGCTGGGTCGGCCGCGTCGAGTTCTGTCAGTGACTTCCTGTTGAACACCATCTGGACGCCGCTTAATGCGGACTTGGTGAAGATCGCTGACACTCTTGAGGGTCCGTTGGCCCCGATTAACAACGTGGTCGCCCAGTTGGCTAAGTCGGATGGTATCGACACGTGTGGGCTGATCTGCAACGGTGACGTCGGGACGTATGCCAACGGCGGTGACGGTGCTGGTGTCGGTGGCGGGTTGTTCTTCGGCGACGGCGGTAACGGCGCGGCCGGTACCGAAGCCGACCCCACCGGCGGCGCCGGCGGTGACGCCGGCGGGTTCGGCGACGGCGGCGACGGCGGCGCCGGCTACTCCGCCGCTGGCTCCACCGTCGTCGGTGACGGCGGTGCCGGCGGTAACGGCGGCGAGGCGTGGGGTGTCGGCGGCAACGGCGGCGACGGTGGCGCCGGTACCTCGGGTCACATCGACGGCGGCGCCGGCGGTGTCGGCGGCAGCGCGGCCAGCACCGGCGTCGACGGCAAGCCCCAAGACGTCTTCGCTAGCCTGGCGGTCGGTTGGGGCGGCAACGGCGGCAACGGCGGCGACGGCTTTGACGCCACCGCCGCCGGGGCGTCCGGCGGTAACGGTGGGGCCGGCGGCGACGGCGGCAACGGCGGTGTCCTCTTCGGCAACAGCGGCGACGGCGGCAACGGCGGCGACGGCGGCACCGGCGAGGATGGCACCCCCGGTACCCCCGGGTATCCGACATATCCGACCTCGGCCGAGCTGGGAACTACGCCGCCCGGGACGATATCCACACCCACCGCCGGCGGCGACGGCGGCAACGGCGGCAACGGCGGCGCCGGCGGTGACGCCGGCACAATCGTCGGCAAGATCTCGGGCGCCGAAGGCAACGGCGGCGCCGGCGGCAACGGCGGCGACGCCGGCAACGGCGGCGCCGGCGGCGCCGGTGCGAACACCTGGGTCACCGGAAATCAGGCGGATGTCAGTAACGACGGCGTGAGCTTCGCCGACACCAACGGCGCCAACGGCGGCCTCGGCGGCAACGGCGGCAACGCTGGTGCCGGCGGCGCCGGCTCCAACGGCGGCGCCGCTGGCACCGCGGGCACCGCCGGCACCGGCGGGGCCGGCGGCCAGGCCGGCTACACCGCCGACAGCGAGCCCCCGGGCGGGCCGTTCTGGACCGGCACCGGCGGGGCTGGCGGCGATGGTGGTGTCGGCGGCGCCGGCGCCGCCGGTGGTACCGCTGACGGCGGCACCGCCGGCGCCAGCACTGACGGGGTGGCCGGCGGCGCCGGCGGTGACGGCGGTGCCGTCGCCGTCGCCCCCAAGGTGTCCGGTTATGAGTCAGACACCATCGCGCCCTCAGGCTTGGGAAGCCAGCCGCAAGGCACCGGCGGCGACGGCGGTGCCGGCGGCGCCGGCGGTGAGGCCGGCGGCGCAGGCACCACTGGCGGTGTCGGGGGCGCCGGCGGCAATGGCGGCACCGGTGACACCCCCGGTACCTCGGGCAGCGGCAGCTCCGATAGCGGTTCCGACGTCAGCGGCTTCGCCGCCAACGGTGGTGCCGGCGGCAAAGGCGGTGCCGGTGGTGCCGCAAACGGGGGCACCGAAGGCGACGGTGGTGCCGGCGGCGACGGTGGTGCCGGCGGCATTGCCCTCAAGGGACTGGGGTTCAACAGCGGCGGCAGCACGGGAGTTAACCTCGCTCCCGGTAACGGCGGCGATGGCGGTGACGGCGGCGCCGGCCTCACCGGGGGTGCCGGCGGCACGGGCGGCGCTGGCGGGTCCGGTGCGCCCACCGGCGTTGCCGACGGCACCACCGGTGCCAACGGCACGGCCGGCGCGTCGAGCGGCTAGTCAGGTACATCCGGCGGAGAGCCCCGCACGCCTGCGTGCGGGGCTCTCCCATTCGGAACGCCCCGCGCGCGGCTTCGACCGCGTCCGGGGTGTGCCGGTACGCGGCAGGGTCGGCGCCGGTGAGAGCCGGACGAACGTCGAATCGTCCAACACCGGTTCAGCGTCAGAATTCTCGCAGCCCGTAATACCGCTTAGGATCGTCGTATGACGATGATCAGTTTCCGTGTCGATGACACGGAGATGGCCGAGATGAATCGCTGGGCGCAGCGATTGCACGTCGACCGGTCGGAGTTCCTGCGCGAGGCGTTGCGCCGTCGGCTCGCGGAGCTGGCGGCCGACCAGGATATCCGCGCCTACGTCGAACGCCCGGTGACGCCTAGTGAGGATGCGCTTGCCGAGGTCGCCGACTGGGGACCTGCCGAGGAGTGGGCCGACTGGGCTGAGTGGACCGATGCGGCGCGGTGAACTGTGGTTCGCGGCAACCCCGGGCGGTGACCGGCCGGTTGTGATCCTGACCAGAGATCCGGTGGCGGACCGCATCGGCAGTGTGGTCATCGCGGCGTTGACCCGAACTCGTCGGGGGTTGACGTCGGAGTTGGAACTGACCGCCGCCAGCGATGGCGTGCCCAGTGATTGCGTGGTCAACTTCGACAACATTCACACCCTGCCGCGCCGTGCATTTCGTCGCAGGATCACTCGGTTGTCCGCGGTGCGCATGCACCAGGTCTGCGCAACCCTGCGGGCAAGCACCGGTTGCTGACGCTATCGCACCCCGGACCCATGCTGCACCCCCCGGTCCGGCCAGATATACGACGATCACCACCGCGGGGGTCGCGATGTCGGCGGCGCCGATGCGGCACCCGCGGCCACGACCGGACATGCCGGAGGGCGAGTCATCACCGGCCGCCAACGAGCAAGACCGTCCTTACCCGAAGCGGTGGAACACCATCAATGTCGGTGGACGCCGATAGCATCCGAATATGTGTTCGGATAGCCGCGTAGTGATTGCCCAGATAGTTTGCGTGCTTCGATACTCAGCCGGACCGCGACAGGCACATGGTGGCAAGCCCCCCTTGTCGAACTTGCCTAGTAAGGGCTAGACGGATATTATGCCCAGGCGGAGGGAGGTCATCAAAAACGTGCGGAAAGCCGCGAAGGCCATTGGCATGGAGTTCGTCGTTCGCCGCGAGGGTGCCAGCCACACCGTCTTTGATCTTGACGGCGTCATGATCCCGATACGTAGGCATCGGGACTTCACCGACCGTCACGCCGAACAAATCTATCGAGAATGCGAGGCGAAGTTGGGAAGAGGATGGTGGCGATGACCACCTACCAAGCCATCGTCAGCCGAGACGAACGTTATTGGGCAATACGGGTCCCCGGCTTGGGCACCCGGCCAGACCATGGCCTGCCCACGATGGCGGTCAACTTGGCCGAGGTTGAGCCCGTGGTCCGTGACCTGATTTCGCTGTATCTGAATGTTCCGGTGGACTCGTTCGACATTGAGATTCACATCGAGCTCCCCGAGAGCGTGCGTCGTCACCTGGAGTCGGCGAGCAGACACGCCGATATCGCCGCGAGCGCGCAATGCGAGTCAGCACGGGAACGGCGCGCAGCCGCCCGCGAACTGAAAGACCGTGGGTTGACCGTGCGAGATATCGGCCGAGTGCTCGGCGTCTCGCACCAGCGGGCGCAGCAACTCGCATCGGGTTAGCTTGCCCCGAGTCTGGGCCGGATGAGAAGCCCTATGTCAAGCCACCGCGTCTTGGGTCGTGATGAATCGTTGGAGTGCTCGGTGTTTGGTGGGGTCGTAGGGGACGTTGTCTTG
>NZ_JBYCLE010000125.1:0-7992 GCF_057473765.1 Mycobacterium sp. TH-M106
ACACGGCGCGCTCATCGCGCACGGCGCGGTGGTGCAGCGCCGCCTGCTCTACCGGGGCAGGTCGCTGCGGTGCGGTTACGTCGAAGCGGTTGCTGTGCGCGAAGACTGGCGCGGGCAGGGATTGGCCGCCGCGGTGCTGGACGCCTGCGAACAGGTGATCCGGGGTGGCTACCAGCTCGGCGCACTCAGCTCGGCGGAGATCAGTCACCGGCTCTACACCTCCCGCGGCTGGCTGCGGTGGCGCGGGCCGACGTCGGTGCTGGCCCCGACCGGCCCGGTCCGCACCCCCGCAGCCGACGGAACGGTGTTCGTGCTGCCGGTCGACCCCGACGTCCTGGACACCACGGCCGAATTGGCCTGCGACTGGCGCGACGGCGACCTCTGGTAGCGCAGGTGGGGAACTGGCGTGCCGCCGCGGCAACGCTTCGGCAATTGCCCGGTAACGGGCCTGAAATCAGCATCGCCTACACCTGGAGAGATGAGGCAACCGGACCGGGCTCCGCTCAGCGGTTACCGGGTTGCGGTGACGTCTACCCGCCGGGCCGATGAGCTGTGTGCGCTGCTGCGCCGTCACGGTGCCACGGTCCGCGCGGCTCCTGCTATCAGCATGGTCAATCTCTCCGACGACGCCGAATTGCACCGCAATACCCAGGCGTTGGTCGCCCGCCCACCGGACATCCTGATCGCGACGACGTCGATCGGGTTTCGCAGCTGGATCGCCGCCGCGGACGGGTGGGGTTTGGCCAGCGATCTGCTCGCCGCGCTGGCCAGCGCCCGGATCGTGTCGCGGGGTCCCAAGACCACCGGAGCGCTGCGGGCCGCCGGGCTGTCCGAGCAATGGTGCCCAGACTCCGAATCGGTCCGCGAGGTGCTGAGTTACCTGCGGAAATCCGGTGTCGCCGGCCAGCGTATCGCCGTGCAGCTGCACGGTGATACCGACGACTGGGATCCGGTTCCAGAACTGCTCGACGAGTTGCGGGCCGCCGGTGCCGATGTCATACCGTTCCGGGTGTACCGGTGGCGTGCGGTCGCACTGGGCGGACAGTTCGATCAGCTGGTCACTCAGATCGCGCAACGCCAGTTCGACGCCGTCAGTTTCACCTCCGCACCGGCGGTGGTGGCGACGCTGACCCGCGCCGGCGAGCTCGGCATCCTCGATGAACTGCTCAGCGCGCTGCGTTCCGGCGTCTCCGCAATGTGCGTGGGCCCGGTCGCCGCCGGCCCACTGACCCGGCTGGGCGTCCCGACGTCATCACCGCGGCGGATGCGGTTGGGCGCGTTGGCCCGCCACATCGCCGACGAGCTGCCGGCGCAGCGCGACCGCACCATGCGCGCGGCCGGGCACCGGATCCAGATCCGCAGCAGCTGCGTGGTGGTCGACGACGTGGTCAGGCCGCTGCCGCCGGCACCGATGGCCACCCTGCGAGCGCTCGCCCAACATCCAGGCGCCGTGGTCCCCCGCAACGAACTGTTACGGGCGTTGCCGGGCAACGGCTCGGACACCCACGCAGTCGAAACCGCGGTGCTGCGACTGCGAACCATTTTGGGCGACAAGAAAATTGTCGCTACCGTCATCAAACGCGGTTACCGGTTGGCGATCGACGAACACCCGGGTGCGGCGTGACTCTGCTCCTGGTCGCGCACGGCACCCGCAAACCGGCCGGTGCCGCCATGATCGGCGGCCTTGCCCAGCGGGTCACGGCACTGCTGCATCAGGAGGTCCGGGTGGCCTTCGTCGACGTGCTCGATCCCACCCCGAGTGAAGTCCTCGCTGCGACGGCGGATATCGACCGACCAACGATCGTGGTGCCGGCCTTCCTGTCCCGTGGGTACCACGTCTGCACCGATCTTCCTGCCCATGTCGCTGCCAGCGGACACCCAGATGTCACAGTCACGCCCGCGCTGGGGCCAACCCGGCGGATAGTTCGGATCATCGCCGACCGGTTAGCCGAATCTGGTTGGCGACCGGGCGATTCGGTGATCCTTGCCGCAGCGGGCACGTCGGAGCCGTTGGCACGAAAAGACCTGCACACCACCGTCACCTCGTTGTCAGCCCTCATCGAATCACCCGTCGAGTTGGCGTTTGCCGCCGCTGGTGAGGCGAGCGTGCCCGAAGCGGTTGCCGCTGCGCGCCGCCGCTCCTCGCGCCGGGTCGTGGTGGCGTCGTACCTGCTGGCCGATGGGGTGTTCCAGGACCAGCTGCGACGCTGCGGCGCCGACCTGGTCAGCGAGCCGCTGGGCACCCACCCGGGTATGACGCAGCTCATCGCCGGCCGGTTCCGCGTCGCGATGCGGGGCTGGAGATGTCAGCTAAGCCGCCCGCCCAACCTCGATATGGCCGTCGGGTGTGACGCGGGCGGGGTAGACCGGCACCGACATCCGCGAGTCATCCAGACAGCTGCCGTCGTCAAGCGCGAACACCTGCTTTTGGATCGGGGATGCAACGGTCAGCCGGCCGCTGCGATCGCCGACGAGTCCGCGGGACAACACCGCCGCCCCAGAAAACGGGTCGACATTGCCGACCGCGCGCACCGATCCGTCGTCGAGCCGGAACAACGCCGCCTGCGACCCGTCGTCGAGCAGCACCCCCACACCGCGGCCCGGAATGAGATCGTCGTAGTCGCAGGCGGTGGTCCAGACCGCAGCATCGGTGAGCAGTGTCATGATTCCTCCTCGGTGTAGGACCGTGGCATGCCGATCAGCACCGGCGTTTTGCGTCCGTTGTGTTCGGTGAATTCCACGGTGGGGTCGGGGGCGTCGGGTGCGTTGACGAAGGACACGAATCTGGCTAGTTTGTCCGGATCCTCCAGCACCCCTTTCCACTCGCAGGAATAGTTTTCGACGTGACGCGCCATCGCCTGCTCGAACTCCTCGGCCAGGCCGAGAGAGTCGCGGCACACGACGTCGCGAACGTGATCGAGTCCGCCATCGAGTGACTCGATCCATGGCGCGGTGCGCTGCAACCTATCGGCGGTGCGGATGTAGAACATCAGGAACCGGTCGATGTAGTGGATCAGCGTCTCGGTGTCGAGGTCACCGGCCAGCAGTTGGGCGTGCTTAGGGGTGAAGCCGCCGTTGCCGCCGACGTAGAGGTTCCAACCGCCTTCCGTGGCGATCACGCCGACGTCTTTCGCACGCGCCTCCGCGCACTCGCGTGCACAACCAGAGACGCCCATCTTGATCTTGTGCGGCGCGCGTAAGCCCCGGTAGCGCAGTTCCAGGTCGATGGCCAGCTGCACCGAATCCTGGACGCCGTAGCGGCACCAGTCGGTGCCTACACAGCTTTTCACCGTCCGCACTGCCTTGCCGTAGGCATGCCCGGATTCCATGCCGGCGTCGACCAGCCGCCGCCAGATCTTCGGCAGCTGCTCGACTCGGGCGCCGAACATGTCGATCCGCTGACCGCCGGTGATCTTGGTATACAAGCCGTATTCCTGGGCGATCTCGCCGATCAAGATCAGGTGCTCCGGTTTGATCTCACCGCCGGGCACCCGCGGCACCACCGAATAGCTGCCGTTGCGCTGGATATTGGCCAGGAAGTGGTCGTTGGAATCCTGCAGAGACGCCTGCTCGCCGTCGAGGATGTGGGCCGAACCGGTTGACGCCAGGATCGATGCGACGGTGGGTTTGCAGATATCGCAACCCTTTCCGGTGCCGAACTGCTCCAGCAGGCCGGAGAAGGTGCGGATCTGCGTGGCACTGATGATCTCGAACAGCTCGGCACGCGACTGGCTGAAGTGCTCGCACAACGCCTTGTCCTGCTGCACACCCTCGGCTTCCAGCAGCTGCTTGAGCAGCGGCACACAGGAACCGCACGCGGTGCCGGCCGCGGTGCAGGCCTTCAGCGCCGGTACATCCTGGCAACCATCGGCGATGGCCTCGGTCAATTCCGCCTTGGTGACGTTGTTGCAGGAGCAGATCTGAGCAGATCCCGGTAGCGCGCCGACCCCTAAAGCGACTGTGCCGGGTGCGATCAGCTTCAGCGGGTCGCTCGGGAGCTGCGAGCCGACCATAGGCCGTAGCACCCCGTACGCGGAGGCGTCGCCGACCAGGATGCCGCCCAGCAGCGTCTTGGCATCGTCGGAGAGCACCAGTTTGGCGTAGGTCCGGTTCACCGCGTCGTTGACGACGACCGCCAGGCAGTTCTCGGCGGTTCCCATCGCGTCACCGAAGCTGGCGACGTCGACTCCGAGCAATTTGAGCTTGGTCGACAGGTCGGCTTCGCCGAACTCGGCGGCCCCACCTAGCAGCCGGTCGACCACCACCTCGGCGCTGGTGTAACCCGGCCCGACCAGCCCGTAGCACCGCCCGTCGATAGCAGCCACCTCGCCGATCGCGTACACGTCGGGATCGCTGGTCACACAGGACCTGTCGGTGAGCACACCTCCGCGGTCGGCGATCTCAAGCCCAGCGGCCGCGGCCAGTTCGTCGCGTGGGCGCACCCCGGCGGCGAACACCACCAGGCCGGCGTCGATCACCGTACGGTCGGACAGCCGCACCCGCAGTGTGCTGGCTCCGTCACGGTGGTCGACGTGTTCGATCGCGTCGGTGCCCACCCCGACGTGCACCGCGATCCCCAGGTCGGCGATCATCCGGCCCAGCTGCACGCCGCCGGCCTCGTCGAGTTGCTGGGGCATCAACCACGGCGCCATCTCGACGATGTGGGGGGTCAGCCCGAACCGGCGCAGCGCATCGGCGGCTTCCAGTCCGAGCAGCCCGCCGCCGACCACGACACCGGCGCGGGTGTGGCCGGCGTCCAGCGTGTGCTGCATGCCGGCGCGGATACCGTCGAGGTCGTCCAGGGTGCGGTAGACGTGGCAGCCGGACAGGTCATGACCGGGCACCGGGGGGACGAAGGCCCGGGACCCGGTCGCCAGTACCAGCGTGTCGTAGCGATACCGTTCGCCCGCCGCGGTCAGCACCGACTTCGTCGCCCGGTCGATCTCGGTGACCCGGGTACTCAACAGCAACCGGACCCGTGAGTCTGCGGAGTAGTCGTTGCCCGGTAGCGCCAGCCGGGAGCGATCCCAACCGTCGGTGTAGGCGGTCAGCCCGACCCGGTCGTAGGCGGCGTCGGGCTCCTCGGCGAGCACGGTAACCCGCCAGCTGTCCCGTCTGTCGGCGTTGCCTCGATCCCGCAGCGCCTCGACGAAGCGGTGGCCCACCATGCCGTGCCCGACGACCACCAACTCACCGACGCCACCTGGGGTTTCAACGTTGGCCACAGCCTGAGGCTAGAGATGCGATGTTGCCGCGATGTCGCCGTGTGTGACAGACGCGTGACGTTATCCTCACCGGCCCCGGCGTCTACCCGCGAGCGCGTTCACCGACAGCGAACAACAGACGGAACTTTAGCGTGGTCGACTCAGGTTTTAGGAGGTAGTGGACCGGCGCCGGGCTGGTCGACCACCGAAACGAGGAGATATCAATGAGCAACCTGACACTGTGGCCGCGGCCTTTCGACACCGACCGGTGGGTGCGCAACTTCTTCAGCCCCACAACGGTCAGCGACTGGCTCGCACCGACACCGAGCGGTTTCAGTCCCGCCGCTGAGATCACCAAAGATGGTGATGACGCCGTGGTCCGGCTGGAGCTTCCGGGCGTCGACGTCGACAAGGACGTCACCGTCGAGTTAGAAGGCGGGCACCTGACGATCCGTGGTGAGCGCCGCGACGAGCACGCCAGCGAGGAGAACGGACGCACCCTGCGCGAGCTCCGCTACGGGTCGTTCAGCCGGTCCTTCGCCGTTCCGGCGCAGGTCACCGGCGACGCGATCTCCGCGTCCTACGACGCCGGCGTCCTGACCGTCCGGGTGGCCGGCGTCTACACCGGCACCCAACCGCAGCGCATCGCGATCACCACCTAGATCCGGGTCCAGTCCCCGGCAAGCAGGGGATACCCAAAGCGAAAGCCCCCACACGCGCAACGTGTGGGGGCTTTCGCGCATCTTCGTGCAGAGTCACCTCGGACGTGACCGGCCTCACGTCGCGTTCCGGATATGTCTAGCATCGGTTGCCGTAGGGTGACCCGTGGCGTCAGCAGCCCGAGAAGCTCCGGTGTTCAGCGCGACCGAGTTCGCGGAGCTGCGGACCACCCCGTAATGACGGGGTGCTCTGGCCTGAGCACCCCGACAGGCGCAGCAGAAGGGGAGCACACCAGATGAGCGCACCTGCGACCGGTGTCTTCACGCCGTCTCGTGCTCGGATACCTGACCGTACGCTGCGCGCCGATCGGTGGTGGCTGTCGCCGATGCGGGTCAACATCGGCCTGGACGCATTCATCGTCTATGCGACCGTCCGGGCGTTCTGGGGCAGCGCCTACTGGGTGGACAAGTACCACTACCTGACGCCGTTCTACTCGCCGTGTATCAGCGCGTCGTGCGTGCCGGGCTCCAGCCACCTGGGTCATTGGTTGGGACACTTTCCAGCGTGGATCCCGTTGGGAATGTTGGTGTTACCGTTTCTGCTCGCATTCCGGATCACCTGCTACTACTATCGCAAGGCCTACTACCGGGCCTATTGGCTGTCGCCTGCGGCCTGCGCGGTGCCCGAACCCCGTACCCACTACACCGGCGAGACCCGGCTACCGCTGATCTTCCAGAACAGCCACCGCTACTTCTTCTACGTTGCCTTCACGCTGGCCGCCCTCAATACCTACGACGCAATCGTGGCGTTTCACTCCGATACTGGGCCGCACGGTTTCGGCTTCGGTTTGGGCAATATCGTGCTGCTCGGCAACGTGCTGTTGCTGTGGGCCTACACCGGCGGGTGCCACTCGTGCCGACACGTTTTCGGTGGGCGGCTCACCCACTTCTCCCAACATCCGGTCCGGTACTGGCTGTGGTCACGGATCAGCTGGTTCAACGGGCGGCACATGCAGTTCGCCTGGACCACGCTGGGCACGCTGGCGCTGACTGACTTCTACATCGCGCTGGTGGCCAGCGGCACCATCACGGACCTGAGATTTATCGGCTGACAAGCACGTTCAGGAGTCGAAGGGTAATCAAGAATCCATGATTGAAGTCGAACGGCACACCTGCGACGTCGTCGTGATCGGTGCCGGCGGCGCAGGCTTGCGTGCGGTCATCGAGGCCCGCGAGCAGGGTCTGTCCGTGGCAGTGGTGTGCAAGTCGCTGTTCGGCAAGGCACACACCGTGATGGCCGAGGGCGGCTGCGCGGCCTCGATGGGCAACGTCAACGCCAAAGACAACTGGCAAACCCACTTCCGCGACACCATGCGGGGCGGGAAGTTCCTCAACAACTGGCGGATGGCCGAACTGCACGCCAAGGAGGCGCCGGACCGGGTCTGGGAGCTGGAGACCTACGGCGCGCTGTTCGACCGCACCAAAGAGGGAAAGATCAACCAGCGCAACTTCGGCGGCCACACCTACCCGCGCCTGGCCCACGTCGGTGACCGCACCGGCTTGGAGATCATCCGCACCATGCAGCAGAAAGTCGTCGCGCTGCAGCAGGACGACCGCACCGAGTTCGGCGACTACGAAGCGAAGATCAAGATCTTCCACGAATGCACCATCACAGAGCTGCTCAAAGACGATGCCACGGGGGCTATTTCGGGCGCGCTCGGTTACTGGCGCGAGAGCGGCCAGTTCGTCGCATTCGAGGCGCCTGCAGTGGTGTTGGCGACCGGCGGCATCGGCAAGTCGTTCAAGGTGACGTCGAACTCCTGGGAATACACCGGCGACGGTCATGCACTCGCGTTACGCGCCGGCGCCACGCTGATCAACATGGAGTTCGTCCAATTTCACCCGACCGGCATGGTGTGGCCGCCGAGTGTGAAGGGGATCCTGGTCACCGAGGGAGTTCGCGGTGACGGCGGCGTGCTGAAGAACTCCGAGGGCACCCGGTTCATGTTCGACTACATCCCGCCGGTGTTCAAAGGCCAGTACGCCGAGACCGAGCAAGAAGCCGACCAGTGGCTCAAGGACAACGACTCGGCCCGGCGCACCCCGGACCTGTTGCCCCGCGACGAGGT
>NZ_JBYCLE010000126.1:0-6569 GCF_057473765.1 Mycobacterium sp. TH-M106
ACATACCGAGTTGGCTGGCCCGCACCGGATTCCAGCTGATGGATCCGCTGAAAAGCGCGAAAGCCCGGATAGACTTCCTGCGCCAGCTGCACGACCGCGAGGCCCTGCTGCCGCGCGAAGCGCAGCGCCGGTTTCTGGGGTCCGAAGGCTGGATCGCGTGGTCGGGCCCGGCGATCTCCGAGCTGCTCAAGCAGGTCATTGCCCACAACAGGATGATGACCGGCGGTTTCGCCATCAACGGACAACTGGTGACGCTGACCGACATCACCTGTCCGGTGCTGGCTTTCGTCGGTGAGGTAGATGACATCGGGCAACCCGCAGCGGTGCGCGGCATCCGGCGCGCGGCACCCAACGCCGACGTGTACGAGTACCTGCTGCGAGCGGGGCACTTCGGGCTGGTCGTCGGATCCAAAGCGGCCGAGCTGACCTGGCCGACGGTCGCCGACTGGGTGCTGTGGCTGTCCGGTCAGGGTGATGTGCCGACGGGCGTGGTGCCGATGGCCGACCAACCGGCCGAGCAGACCGACACCGGCGTAGCGATCGGCGCCCGGATCGCGCACGGTTTGGGGGAGGCCTCCGAGATGGCGCTCGCTCTGGCCCGCGGTGCCGCCGATGCCGTCGTCGCGGCGAACAAATCGGTGCGCACCATGGCGGTCGAAACAGCCCGGACGTTGCCGCGGTTGGCCCGGCTGGGCCAGATCAACGACCACACCCGAATCTCCCTTGGTCGGATCATCGGCGAACAGGCCGACTCCGCGCCGAACGGGGAGTTCCTGCTGTTCGACGGGCGAGTGCACACCTATCAGGCCGTCGACCGGCGGATCGACAATGTCGTCAGGGGTCTGATCAAGGTCGGGGTGCGCCAAGGCGTTCACGTCGGTGTGCTGATGGAGACGCGGCCCAGTGCCCTGGTCGCCATCGCCGCGCTGTCCCGGCTGGGTGCGGTCGCCGTGTTGATGCCGCCTGACGCGGACTTGGTCGCGGCCACCCGGATCGGTGGAGTGGCCGAGATCATCACCGACCCCATCAACCTCGACAAGGCGCTTGCTGCGGCGCGCCAATCGCCCTGCCAGGTTCTGGTGCTCGGCGGCGGCGAGTCGCGTGACCTGCGCCTTCCCCGAGACGCCTTCGCAACCGGCCAGGTCATCGACATGGAACAGATCGACCCGGACACTGTCGAGCTGCCCGGCTGGTATCGGCCGAACCCGGGATACGCCCGCGATCTGGCGTTCATCGCATTCAGCACGGTCGCCGGCAAGCTGGTCGCCAAGCAGATCACCAACTACCGCTGGGCGCTGTCGGCGTTCGGCACCGCGTCGACGGCCGCACTCGGCCGCAGCGACACCGTGTACTGCCTCACCCCGCTGCACCACGAATCCGGCCTGCTGGTCAGCCTGGGGGCTGCGGTGGTCGGCGGTACCCGGATCGCCTTGTCCCGTGGCCTGCGGCCGGACCGGTTCGCCGCCGAGGTGCGCCAGTACGGCGTGACCGTGGTGACCTACATCTGGGCGATGCTTCGCGAGGTCATCGACGATCCTGAGTTCGTCCTATACGGCAATCACCCGGTGCGGCTGTTCATCGGTTCGGGGATGCCGACCGGCCTGTGGCGCCGGGTGATAGACGCGTTCGCCCCGGCCCAGGTCGTGGAATTTTTCGCCACAACCGATGGTCAGGCGATACTGGCCAACGTGTCCGGGGCCAAGGTCGGCAGCAAGGGCCGTCCGCTTCCCGGCGCCGGTGAGGTCGAGCTCGCCGGTTACGACCCCGAGAACGACCTGATTCTGGAAGACGACGACGGCTTCGTGCAGATCGCCGCGGCCAACGAGGTTGGGGTGCTGCTCGCCAGGCCTCGCGGGCCGGTGGACCCGGCCGCGTCGGTGAAGCGCGGGGTTTTCGCCCCGGCGGACACCTGGGTGTCCACCGAGTACCTATTCCGGCGCGACGGTGACGGCGACTACTGGCTGATCGGCGGGCGCAGTGCAGCGCTGCACACCGCCCGCGGCATCGTCTACGCGGTGCCGATCACCGATGCGCTGGGCCTGGTCACCGGTGTCGACCTGGTAGTGACATACGGGGTACCCGCCCATGGCGAGCAGATCGTGGTGTCGGCGGTGACGTTGCGGCCGGGTGCGACGATCACCGCCGCGGACCTGAGCGAGGCGGTGGCGAATATGCCCGTCGGGCTAGGGCCAGACGTCGTGCATGTGGTGCCGCAGCTGACACTCAGCGCGGCGTACCGCCCGCAGATCGGCGACCTGCGCGATGCCGGAATCCCGAAGCCCGGCCGCCACGCCTGGTATTTCGACACCGGCAGTGGCCAGTTCAAACGGCTGACCGCGGCGGCGCGCACCCAGCTGATCGGGAAGCGCTCATGATCGACGAAACCCTGTTGAACATCCTGGCGTGCCCGGCGGATCGGGGCCCGCTGCTGCTGATCGAGCAGGCCGACGGGGAGCTGCTCTACAACCCGCGGCTGCGCCGCGCGTACCGCTTCGAAGACGGCATCCCACTGCTGCTGGTCGATGAGGCTCGCGACGTCGACGACGACGAGCACGCCCGGCTCATGGCGCGGGCGCGACCGGCAGATCCCCGGTGAGGTAGCGCTGCAGATTGGGCGCGATGGTCGTCGCGATCTGCTGCACGGGCAGCGACGCGAACGGCTCCAAGCCGATGATGTAGCGGGCCATCACCACACCGACCAACTGGGTGGCGACGAACTCCGCTCGGATGATCCCGGTGCCCGGAGGATCGTCGACTCGGGCAGCCAACTCGCTGACCACGACCTCGCGAAAGAACGAGCGCACCAAGCTGATGTCGTCACCGGCCAGGGTGGACCGCAGCGTCGCGATCAGCCCGGCACCCAGCTCGGAATCCCACAGCGGCAGGAGCACAGAGGGCAATCGCAGGCCGAGCTCCTCGATGGGAGTTTCCCGTAGCGGCTCGATCACTTGCATAGGATCGATCGGGAGTTGAATCGCGGCGGCGAAGAGCTGTTGTTTGGTTCCGAAGTAGTGATAAACCAGTGCCGAATCTACCCCGGCGGACGTAGCCACCGACCTCATCGAGGTGTTGTTGATACCGTTGCGGGCAAACAATTCCCGCGCGCTAGCCAGGATTCTGGCACGGGTGTCGGAGGTGGTACCCGGTGGACGTCCGGGTCGTTTCCGGTGCGCATGGCGGGCCGTCGTCACGGTGTCCGCCGACGCAGGGTCGCCGCCGCGAGACCTAGTGCAGCCATGGCAAATACCAGCACGACGACGACATCGCGCACCGCGATGCCGGTCAGCTCCGGGTACCCGGCCACCTGCTGTAGCGCTTCCAGAGCGTAGCTGGCCGGCAGCGCGTTGCTGATCCACTGCAGCCAGGTCGGCATCAGGGCCCGGGGCACAATGATGCCGGCCAAGAGCAGCTGCGGCACTATCACCAGGGGGATGAACTGCACTGCCTGAAACTCGGTGCGGGCGAACGCACTACATAACAGGCCGAGTCCGACACCGAGAACAGCGTTGACGATCGCGATCACAAACACCCATAGCGGGCTGCCTTTCGTGTCGAACCCAAGGAACCAGAACGACACGACGCAGGCCACGAACGCCTGCGCCGCTGCGGCGATCGAGAATGCGGTGCCGTAAGCGACCAGCAGGTCGAACCGGCGCAGCGGCGTGGTCAGGATGCGTTCAAGGGTGCCCGAGGCCCGCTCCCGTTGCATCGTTATCGACGTGATCACGAACATCAGAAACAGCGGGAAAAGGCCCAGCAGGATCAGGCAGGCGGTGTTGAACGGTGACGGGGTTCCGGGGATCCCCGTGACATTTTCGAACATGAAGTACATCAACGTGATAACCAGCACGGGCACCATCAGGATCATCGCCATGCTGCGATGGTCGGCCGACAGTTGGCGCAGGATCCGCGCCGTGGTCGCGACAGACGCCTTCACGGAGGCGGGTAAGCCTAGCCGGCTCGGCGCGCGGTGTCGCGGGTGATCATGGACAGAAACGCGTCTTCCAGGGACGGACATCCAGTGTCCTCTCGTAGTCGAGTCGGGCTGGTGTGGACGACCAGATGGCCGTCGCGCATCAGCACCAGGTCAGCGCAGTGGTCGGCCTCGTCGATCACGTGGCTGGACACCAGTAGGGTGATCCCGTCGCGGGCGAGGTTGTTGAACTGCTCCCAGAGTTCCACTCGCAACACCGGGTCTAGGCCCACCGTGGGTTCATCCAGCACCAGCAGATCGGGTTGACAGACCAACGCGCAGGCCAGTGAGACCTGGGTGCGCTGGCCGCCGGAAAGGTTGCCGCAAAGGGCGGTGCGCTGGCCGGTCAGGCCCACTCGCTGGATAGCGGCGTCGGCGGTGTGGCTGTCGAACCCGTACAGTGACGCGAAATAACCGACGTTGTCGACGATCCGCAGGTCGTCGTAGATGGTCGGGTTCTGCGGCATGTATCCGATCCGCCGGCGCAGCTGGGGCGTTCCCGCCGGCTTCCCCAGAACGGTGACCGACCCCGCCGTGACGATCTGGGTGCCGACAATGCAGCGCATCAGGGTGGTCTTGCCACAGCCGGACGGGCCGAGCAGGCCGGTGATGGTGCCGCGGGCAATCCGCACCGACACGTCGTGCAGGGCCGGGCGCTTACCGCGAATCACTCGTAAGTGATCGATGTCCACCGCCGGCCCGGCACCGCGGTCAGACAATTCACCGTATGGTGAAATCATCATATGATGAATATCCACCTCGGCAATCGCCTTGTCAAGGATCGGGCAGAATCATCGCCGATGGACGCTGACCAGCTGGCGGTCGACCCGGTCGCCGCCGCCCACCGGGTGCTCGGCGCCACGGTCACCGGCCGGGGGGTGCGGGTCCGGATCGTTGAGGTCGAAGCGTACGGCGGCGTCGCCGACGGCCCCTGGCCGGATCGGGCGGCGCACTCCTATCCAGGGCCCAACGAACGCAACCGGGTGATGTTCGGGCCGCCGGGGCACCTGTACACCTACCGCAGTTACGGGATCCACGTGTGCGCGAACGTCGTCTGCGGCCCGGACGGGGCGGCTGCCGCGGTGCTGCTGCGGTCCGGGATGGTCGAGGGCGGGATAGCGGCGGCTCGCGCCCGGCGCGGCGGAGCGCGCGACACCGCGCTGGCACGTGGGCCCGGCAACCTGTGTTCGGCATTGGGAATCACGATGGAGGACAACGGGATCGACCTGTTCGACCCGGGCAGTCCGGTGCGGTTGCAGCTCAACGAGGCCGTGACAGCCAGCGAAGGCCCGCGGGTGGGTGTCAGCCACGCCGCCGACCGGTCGTGGCGGTTGTGGCTGACTGGCCGGCCGGAGGTTTCGGCGTACAAACGCAGTCCACGCGCTCCGGTGCCGGGCGACAGCGACTGATCCGGGAAGATCTGAACCTATGGGTACTGCGTCTTCTCGGTCTTCGACGATTCTCGACGAGCTGGGCTGGCGTGGGCTGATCGCCCAATCCACCGACCCGGACGCGCTGGCAGCGGAGGTTCGCCGGGGGCCGATCACCGTCTACGCCGGCTTCGACCCCACCGCGCCCAGCCTGCACGCCGGACACCTGGTGCCGCTGCTGACGCTGCGTCGCTTTCAGCGTGCCGGGCACCGGCCCATCGTGCTGGCCGGCGGGGCCACCGGTCTGATCGGTGACCCACGCGACGCAGGTGAGCGACCCCTGAGCACCGCCGACACCGTGGCCGGGTGGGCCGAGCGGATCCGCGGGCAGCTGGAACGCTTCGTCGACTTCGACGACACGCCGACCGGTGCGATCGTGGTGAACAATCTGGAATGGACGGCCGACGTGCCGGCGCTTGCGTTTCTGCGCGATGTCGGCAAGCACTTCTCGGTCAACGTGATGCTGGACCGTGACACTGTCCGGCGGCGCCTGGACGGCGAAGGAATCTCCTACACCGAGTTCAGCTATATGCTGCTGCAGGCCAACGACTACGTGGAGCTGCACCGGCGGTACGGCTGCTCGCTGCAGATCGGCGGGTCCGACCAGTGGGGCAACATCATCGCCGGGGTGCGGCTGGTGCGCCAGAAGCTGGCGGCGACCGTCCACGCCCTGACGGTGCCGCTGGTGACGGCCAGCGACGGCACCAAGTTCGGCAAGTCCACCGGCGGAGGCAGCCTGTGGCTCGATCCCGCGATGACCAGTCCCTACGCCTGGTACCAGTACTTCATCAATACCGCCGACGCCGACGTCATCCGCTACCTGCGGTGGTTCACGTTCTGCTCCGCCGACGAGCTGGAAGAGTTGGCGCAGGCCACGCAATCGCGGCCGCAGGAGCGAGCCGCGCAGCGGCGGCTGGCGCGGGAGTTCACCACCCTGGTCCACGGTGCGGCCGCCACCGAGGCGGCTGAGCTGGCCAGTCAGGCGCTGTTCGGCCGCGGCGAGCTGACCCGACTCGACGAGGCAACACTGACGGCGGCGCTGCGCGAGACCCGGGTCGCCGAACTGGCGCCGGGTGAACCGGACGGCATTGTCGACCTGCTGGTGGCCACCGGGCTGTCGGCGAGCAAGGGTGCGGCCCGGCGCACGGTGGGCGAGGGCGGGGTTT
>NZ_JBYCLE010000127.1:0-3764 GCF_057473765.1 Mycobacterium sp. TH-M106
TCGTAGTACTGGTGGTGCCGGTTGCCGAAGGTGACGTTGTTCATCGTTCCGGAGCCTTCGGCCTGCACCCCGAGCGCGCCGAGCAGCGCGCCGGTGACCTGTTGTGAGGTCTCCACGTTGCCGGCGACGACCGCGGCCGGATATGTCGGTGCGAGCAGCGACCCGGGGGGGACTTCGATATGCAGTGGGCGTAGGCAGCCGTCGTTGAGCGGTATCTCGTCGTCGACCAACGTCCGGAACACGTAGAGCACCGCTGCGGTGGTCACCGAGGACGGCGCGTTGAAGTTCGTGCCCAACTGGGTTGAGGTTCCGGTGAAGTCGATCACCGCGCTGCGGGTGGAGCGGTGCACGGCGACGCGGACCGCGATAGTGTCGCCGGAATCCATCCGGTAGCGGTACTCGCCGCCGCCGAGCCGGTCGATGACGCGGCGGACCGCCTCTTCGGCATTGTCCTGGACGTGGCGCATATAGGCCGATACGACATGAATACCCCAGTGATCGACTATCTTTCGAATCTCATCGACGCCCTTCTGGTTGGCGGCGACCTGCGCGCGCAGATCAGCGAGGTTGGTGTCGGGGTCGCGGGATCCGAAGGCTTGGTTGGTGAGCAGACGCCGGGTCTCGGTGTCGCGGAACCGTCCGCCCTCCACCAGCAGCCAGTTGTCGAACAGCACGCCCTCGTCGCAGATCGTGTGGCTGTTGGCGGGCATGGAACCAGGTGTGGTGCCACCGATCTCAGCGTGGTGGCCCCGTGAGGCGACGAAGAAGAGGACGCGCCGGCCGGCCTCGTCGAAGACCGGGGTGATCACGGTGATGTCCGGCAGGTGGGTACCGCCGTGATAGGGGTCGTTGACCGCGTACACCTGACCGGGCTGCATGCGGGCACCGTGTCCCGAGCGGCGTCGGATCACCTCCTTGACGGTGGCGCCCATCGAGCCGAGATGCACCGGGATGTGTGGCGCGTTGGCGACAAGGTTGCCGTCCGGATCGAATAATGCGCAGGAGAAGTCCAGTCGCTCGCGGATGTTCACCGACTGGGCGGTTGCCTGCAACCGCGCCCCCATCTGTTCGGCGATCGACATGAACAGGTTGTTGAAGATCTCCAGCCGGACCGGGTCGGCCGTGCTGTCCTCGGTGCCCGGATCCGGTGTTTCGAGGGCGGCGGTTCGCTGGATCAGCAAGTGCCCGGTCTGGGTCATCGTTGCCTGCCAGCCGTCGTCGACAACGGTGGTGGCGTTGGCCTCGGTGATCATCGCCGGGCCGGCCACGGTGTTCGTCGGTCGCATGTTCTCCCGCCGGTACAGCGGCGCGTCGCCCCACCCGCCTCCCCAATAGAGCCGGATGGTCCCGGTCTGGTGCCCGGTGTCGGCGGGCCGGTCGCCGTCCCCAGCGGAGAGGTCGGGTTGTTCGGCAAGCCCGATTGCCTCGACGGTGACCGCACCGGCGATCAGCGGGCGGTCCATCACGAACGAGTACGTCCGGTGATGCACTGCCTCAAATTCCGCCTCCATGACCCCGATCTCGCCGAGCTCGACCGGGATCGCGGTGTCGGTTCCGTCGTAACGGAGATGCACACGGCGAGCCACCCGGATCAACCCGGCCGGGACGCCCTGGTCGGCGAGGTCGGCACGCGCTGCCTGCTCGAGGGAGTCTGCTACACCGGCTAACTTCGCCAAAGTTCCACAGGTGAGCCGGATTTCCAAGGACTGCTCCCGCATCGCGACGGTATCGGCCAGCCCGATGCCCAGCGCGGAGAGCACACCAGCCATCGGCGGGACCAGCACCGTGCGGATACCCAGCTGGTCGGCGACCGCGCACGCGTGCTGGCCCCCGGCTCCGCCGAACGTGGTCAGCACGTAGCGGGTGACGTCGTGTCCCTTCTGGATAGAGATTTTCTTGACCGCATTCGCCATGTTCGCCACCGCGATGCGCAGAAACCCTTCGGCGACCTGCTCCGGTGAGCGCCCGTCGCCGGTGTGCGCCTGGACTTCGGCGGCCAGGGCGGTGAAGCGGCGCCGCACGATCTGGTCGTCGAGCGGCTGGTCGCCGTCCGGCCCGAAGACGGCAGGGAAATAGGCGCGCTGGACGCGGCCGAGCATCACGTTGGCGTCGGTGACGGTCAGCGGACCGCCGCGGCGGTAGCAGGCCGGGCCGGGGTCGGCACCCGCCGACTCCGGGCCCACCCGGTAGCGGCTGCCGTCGAACCGCAGAATCGACCCGCCGCCCGCGGCGACGGTGTGGATGTCCAGCATCGGAGCCTGCAGTCGCACGCCGGCGACCTCGGTGGCCCCGGCGGCCCCGGCGGCCAATACCCGCTGGTATTCGCCGGCATAGTGCGACACGTCGGTGGAGGTGCCGCCCATGTCGAAGCCGATGACGTGGTCGAACCCGGCCAGCGCCGACATCCGTACCATGCCGACGATGCCGCCGGCGGGGCCGGAGAGGATCGCGTCCTTGCCGCGGAAGTGATGGGCCTCGGTCAGGCCGCCGTTGGACTGCATGAACATCAGGCGCACGTCGGACAGCTGGTCGGCAACCCGGTCGACGTAGCGCCGCAGCACCGGTGACAGATAGGCGTCGACCACGGTGGTGTCTCCGCGCGGGACCAGTTTCATCAGCGGGCTGACCTCGCAGGACAGTGAGATCTGGGTGAAGCCGACCTGCTTGGCCAGCTCGCCGATCTGCCGCTCGTGCTGCGGGTACAGATAGCTGTGCATGCACACCACCGCGACGGCACGGATCCCGTCGGCGTGCGCGCGCCGCAGGTGGTCGCCGAGCGGTTCGAGATCGGGCGCCTGCAGCACCGTGCCGCCGGCGGTGACCCGTTCGTCGACTTCGACGGTGCGCTCGTAGAGCGGCTCGGGTGCCACGATGTGCCGGTCGAAGATGCGTGGCCGGTTCTGGTAGCCGATGCGCAGCGCATCGCCGAAACCGCGGGTGATCACCAGCAGTGTGCGCTCTCCGGTGCGCTCCAGCAGCGCGTTGGTCGCGACGGTGGTGCCCATCCGCACCGTGTCGATCAGCTGGGCGGGGATCGGGGTGTCCGCGCCGATTCCTAGCAGAGCGCGGATCCCGGCTACGGCGGCGTCGCGGTAACGCGACGGGCTCTCGGACAGCAGCTTGTGTGTCGACAGCCGCCCGTCCGGCCGACGTGCCACGATGTCGGTGAACGTGCCGCCCCGGTCAATCCAGAACTGCCACCCAGCCACGCTCACATTGTGCCTGGGTGGGCTGGCTCCACCGCTTATGCGGCAATGCCGTTGAGATCGGCCAACACATCCTCGGAAAGGCTCAACTCGGCGGCAGCGACGTTATCCCGCAGATGCGCGACCGACGACGTGCCGGGGATCAACAAGATGTTTGGTGAGCGGCGGAGCAGCCACGCCAGCGCGACGGCAAACGGTGTCGTGTTGAGCCGGGTGGCGATGGTGTGCAGTGTGTCGGACTGCAGCGGGGTGAAGCCACCGAGCGGGAAGAAGGGCACATAGGCGATGCCTTGCGCGGCGAGCGAATCGACGAGGTCATCATCGACTCGGTGGGCAAGGTTGTTATGGTTCTGCACGCAGAAAATCGGCGCGATCGATTGGGCCTCGGCGACCTGTTCGGCGGTGACGTTGCTGACCCCCAGATGTCTGATCAGTCCCTCGTGCTGCAGTTGCGCGAGTAAGGTGAACGGCTCGGCGATCGAGCCCGGCTCCGGGTTGGCGAACCCGCCGACGCGCAGGTTGACGACATCGAGTTTCTCCAGGTCGAGGTTTGCCAGG
>NZ_JBYCLE010000128.1:0-5685 GCF_057473765.1 Mycobacterium sp. TH-M106
CCACCGGTTGTTGCCCGCACCGATCAGGCCGGACTCAGACCGTGTGGCACCGGATTTCGAGCATGTGCACCGCGAACTCGGGCGCCCGTCGGTGACGCTGTTGCTGTTGTGGAATGAGTACGTCGCGGCGTGCCGGGCCAGTGGTGGGGTGCCGTATCGGTACTCGTTCTTCAACGAACAGTACCGCCGCTGGGTGGCCGCGACGGGGGCCTCGATGCGCATCGTGCGCACCCCGGGCGAATCCATCGAGGTCGACTGGGCCGGTGATGCGATGAGCTTCGCCGACCCGCTGACCGGTGCGGCGACCGAGGCGTGGCTGTTCGTGGCCGCACTGTCGTTTTCGGCCTTCACGTATGTGGAGGCGTTCACCGATATGACGCTGGTGTCGTGGATCGATGCGCATGTGCACGCATTCGAGGCCTTTGGCGGCACGGCCCGACTGCTGGTCCCGGACAACCTTCGCACCGGCGTATCGCGGGCCGACCGGTACGAACCAGCGCTGAACCCGGCTTATGCCAGCCTGGCCGAGCATTACCGCACCGCGATCATCCCGGCCAGGGTCAAGCGGCCGCGCGACTATCCCGAGGATTTGGTTATCCCGAGTGTCCGGCGTTGATGCAGCTCGAAGCCGTCTGTGGCACTGATTCCTCGGGATAACTATTCATGCTTACGCTGCCCGTCTCTGTCGTGTATCTCGAGAGGAGCAGCAAATGAGCGAATCTGTGGGCGGGGTGGTCGGGCGGGCAGACGACGTGGTTGCCGGGCTGGGGCATGCGCCGTCGACGTTGTGGCAGTACCGGTGGGCGTGGTCGCAGTTCGAGTCGTTCTGTTCACGCGAGGGCGCGGACGAGGTCACAGACGATGTCGTCGCGTCCTTCTTACGGTTCGTGGCCGAGGAGCACCGGCAGGGGCGGATCAAGGATTGGAAACGCAAGTTGCTGCGCAAGTCGGCGTTGGTGCTGGCCGAGGTGGCGGTGACGGGTTCGTACCGGTGGCGGCAGTCGCGCCGGTCGCACCCGAATGACGTGCTGAACGTTGCGTTCCGGCCGGTTCAGGAGCAGTTCGAGGCGTGGCTCGATCATCGCAGGCTGGCGGTGGCGACGCGGGAGCTGTATGCGACGGTGTCCCGCACGGTGCTGGCCTGGCTGCCCGAGCGTGGTGTGTCCGCTATCGAGGGCCTCTCGCGCGCGGACGTATCGGCTGCGGTGGTGTTTCTCGGCAGTCGCTACCAGGCGGGGAGCATGCGGACCGTGGTGTCGGCGTTGCGGGTGCTGTGCCGCTTCTTGGAGGATGCCGGCTGCCGCGCGGGACTGTCCGCGGCGGTGCCAGCGATGTTCGTTCGGCGTCGCAGGTCGGTGGCGGTGCTGGCCACTGATCGGATCGAGCAGCTGGTCAACTCCCCGGATCCGACCACAGGGCAAGGGCTTCGCGACCGGGCGTTGCTGCTGTTGGCGGCCAGGACGGGTCTGCGCCCCGTCGACATCGTCGGTCTGCGCCTGGGTGATATTGATTGGCGGCAGGGACAGATCACCTTGACCCAGCACAAGACCGGGACGGTGTTGACGCTGCCGCTGCTGGCCGATGTCGGTGACGCGATCGCCGGCTACCTGTTGCACGGCAGGCCCGCCGGTGCCGCCGACGAGCACGTGTTCCTGCGAACCAAGGCGCCGTTCACCGCCCTGTCACCGGTCAACGATCTGTATCACGTCGCGGCCCGGGCCTTTGCCCGCACCCGGATCCCTGCGCAGGGCGGCGCGGGCCGCGGTTTTCGCGTGCTGCGAGCATCGCTGGCGACCCGGATGCTCGAAGGCGACACACCGCTGCCGGTGATATCCGGCGCTCTGGGGCATCGGGGAATCGGCTCTGCCAAGCACTATCTCGCCGCGGACGAGGAACGCATGCGGGCCTGCTGCCTGGACTTCACGGGCATCGAACCGGCGGCGATGTCATGACCGGTTTCATCAGCGGCCTGGCCGCCCCCATCAGCAGCCTGCTCGAACTCAAACACGCGCTCGGCCTGCCCTATCAGACCTCCGAACGGCACCTACGCGCCTTCGACGCGATGTGCGCGCGGGACTATCCCGGGCAGGACGTGCTGACCCGCCAGATGGCGACGGTATGGGCCGCAGGCCGGCCCGGCGAGCACGTCAACGCCCAGATGCGGCGGATCACCCCGGTTCGGCAGCTGGCCAAACACATGGCGGGCCTCGGCGCGGCCGCGTACGTCATCCCGCCCGGTATCCCCGGCAAGCAAGTCCGCTACCGGCCGCACATCTTCACCCATGACCAGCTGCGGGCGATCTTCGACGCCGCCGACCGCATCGCGGCCAGCCCATTCGGCGGCCGGCGACACCTGATCATCCCGGTGATCTTCCGGATGATCTACTGCCTGGGCCTACGACCGGGCGAGGCCCGCAGGCTGCACCGCAACGACGTCGACCTCGCGCACGGCGCGGTACGGATCCGCGAGTCCAAAGGCCACATCGACCGGCTAGTTTTCATGTCCACCGACCTGCACGACTACTGCCGGCGCTACGACGCCGCGATCAGGGCGTATCACCTGGATCGGGTGCCGTTCTTCCCGAACCGGCGGGGACAGTTCTATAACCACTCCAGCATCAACTACTGGTTCCACGAACTGTTGAACGCCGCCGACCCAGCCGTCGCGGCCGCCCCAGGGTCGCCGCCGCGGCCCTACGATCTGCGCCACGCCCACGTCATCGAGATCATCAACACGTGGGCCCGCGCCGGGCAAGACCCCGAAGCGCTCGTCGCGTATCTGAGCCTGCACCTGGGGCACGCCAACACCGAGGACACCTGGTACTACTTCCACCTCGCCGCCGACTTTCACCCCGACCTGCGCGCACTGGCCAACACCGTCATCGAGTCCGTCCTGCCGGAGGCGTCCCATGGCAGCCGATGAGTTCTTCACCCTGGTGCGCAGCTGGCTGACCGTCCACCTTCCCCGCGCGCGCAGGCTCAGCCCGCACACCATCCGCTCCTACAAGACGGCGATCAACACGCTGCTGACCTACCTCGCCGAGACACGGCAGGTGAAGCTGGCCGAGGTCAGCTTCGAGGTCATCGATCGGGCCACCATCACCGCCTTCACCACATGGCTACTCGACACCTGCAACCTGAGCCCGTCCTCGGCGAACCAGCGGCTGGCCGCCATCAAATCGTTCCTGTGCTACTGCGCGGGAGAGGATCCGGCACTCGTCGAAATCTGGCTGGACGTCAAACAAACCCGACCCGCCCGCACCCCTGCCCGCACGCCCGACGCGTTGAGCATGACCGCCGTCGACGCGCTGATCCGAGCACCCAGCCAAAACGGCAGCCGAAACGTCAGGGACACCACCATGATCCTGCTGATGTTCGACGCCGCCGCCCGCGTCCAGGAAGTCCTCGACCTGACCGTCGCCGACATCGTCACCACACCGGGAGCCGGCCGCGTGACACTGACCGGGAAAGGCCGAAAGACCCGGGTGGTTCCGATCATGGACAAGACCGGCCGGCACCTCGACCAATACCTGAACCTATTTCATCCTGGCCGGTGCGACGTCGACGCCTTGTTGTTCTTCACCATCCGGTCCGGGAGGCGCTACCCGATGAGCCAGGACAACGTCGCCTATCTGCTCAACAAGCATGCTGCAACAGCGCGTGCGGCCTGCCCCGAGATCCCCGAACACGTTCACGCCCACCAACTCCGGCATGCCCGCGCCATGCAGATGCTTCGGGCCGGGGTGCCGCTGCCCCACATCAAGGAGTTCCTCGGCCACGCGAACATCGTCACCACCAGCATCTACGCCTCAGCGGACAATCAGATGGTCCGGGACGCAATCCAGAAGGCAGGCAGCACCACACCCGAACCCACCCCGATCTGGAAAGGAGACGACACCCTGATCCTGCAACTCGCCGGGCTCAAATAGTTATCCCGAGGAATCAGTGCCACAGACGGCTTCGACCTGCATCAACGCCGGACACTCGGGATAACCAAATCCTCGGGATAGTCTCGATAATCCCGAGTTCGGGATTAATGTGACAAGCCGGTCGTGGAAGGCAGCGTGCGGTTCGTCGCCAACCAGGTCGCCGCGGTGCTGCGTGATCGGCGATTCGTGGGCCTGGCCGAGTTGAACGAGGCCATCTTTGATGTGGTCGAGGCGATCAACGCGCGGCCGTTTCAGAAGCGGGAGGACTCCAGGCAGATCGTATTCCTGCGAGACGAGCAGCCACTGCTGCATCCCTTGCCGCCGGTGCGGTTCGAGTTGGCAGATCTACGAAAAGCCAAGGCAGGAACGAACTATCACATTCAAGTGGACCGCAATTTCTACTCAGTGCCATCGACGCTGATCGGGCGCAGTCTGGATGTGCGCCTGACCTCGGGCACCGTGGAGGTCTTCGTCGGCACCGAACGCGTGGCGTGTCATGTCCGGTTCAAAGGTGTTCGCGGCCGGTATGCCACCGTGGCCGAGCACATGCCTGCCGGGCATCGACACCGACTGGCCGACTGGAGCCCGGCCCGCTTCGAGCAGTGGGCGGCGGCCATCGGCCCGAACACCGTGGCGGCGATCCAGGCGATCCTGGCCTCCCGAAAGATCGTCGAGCAGTCCTACCGGTCGTGTCTGGGGGTGATGGCATTGGCCAAACGCCAAGGCGGTGCGGCTCGGCTCGAAGACACCTGTGGCCGGGCGCTGGGCGCGACACCGGCACCGTCCTACACGCTGATCAAGAAGCTATGGGCCGCTTGGGAACCTGCCGATCCACCACCGGTGGCGTCCCTCGGTAACGCCGGCTTCGTGCGCGGCGCCGACTACTACGGCCAGAGCGGGGGCCAATCATGATCGACGTGCAGACCTTGGACAGGCTCAAGGCGATGCGCCTGTCAGGCATGGCCGAGTACTTCGAGAACCTCGCCACCGTCACCGGTGCGCAACCGCCCACCGGCCCGGAGATGGTCAAGATGGCCGTCGACTGGGAATACGAACGCCGCCGCAACAGCAAGCTGCACCGACTGCGCCGACACGCAGCACTGGCCCAACCCGCCGCCGACATCGCTGACATCAAAGCCATGCCCGGCCGCAACGTGGATGCCGAGTTGATCGCCCGCCTCGCCGTCGGCAACTACCTGCAAAACCGTCAGGACGTAATCCTGCAGGGCCCGACCGGCGCCGGGAAGACCTATGTAGCCTGCGCGCTGGGCAACAAGGCCTGCCAGCAATACCGCAGTGTGCTCTACTTGCCGGCCGGTGAACTGTTCGACCGGCTCACCATCGCCGAACGCACCGGGGAGCGCAAACGCTGCCTGGACACCCTGGTCAAGGTGGAGTTGTTGATCATCGATGACTGGTTCCTCACCACGCCGAGCCGCCAGCAGATTCAGCAGCTGCACACCTTGATCGATCGACGGCATAAGACGGCATCGACGATCTACTGCACCCAGCTGCCGCCCGGCCAGTGGCACGACCGCATGGAGGAGAAGATTCTCGCCGACGCGATTATCGATCGCATCACCACCAACGCCCATGCCACCGTGCTGACCTGCGACGAATCAATGCGCAAGCACTTCGGCCTGCCCGGCTGACCAGCCGCCGGTGGGGCGGACCACCAGCTGGCCCGTCCCACCGGCACTACCCAGCCCACGACGCATGCGGCTCGCCCCACACCGGCCCAGCGGCCCACCAATCA
>NZ_JBYCLE010000129.1:0-2490 GCF_057473765.1 Mycobacterium sp. TH-M106
GGTGCCGACGGTCATGCCTCGACGGTGGCCGAGCTGGCGCCGCTGCCGGGCACACGGTGGCGTAACGACCGGTTCATCTACTTCGCGAAATATCGCAGCATCGACCTCCCGCCGTGGCATTCCACGGCGTTGTGGTTGCTGGAGCCCGACGTCGCCTACATCTTCCGTAACGACGACGGCGTCAGCCTGCTCGCGGCCATGCCGGCCAAAGACCGACTGCCCGCATTCCGCCAGAATTGCGAGGCGGAGCTTCTGGCGTTGTGTTCGGATCTTCCTGACGGACCTGATCTTTCGGCGGCCCAGCGGGTTTCCGATGTCATGGGAGCCACCGGTCGAGTGGCCCGGGGGAATCGCACCCCCGGGCTCTCACAGAACCGTGCGTGACAGTCTCCCGTCACACGGCTCTTACCATCCAGTCGCCATGAAGCCACGGGTATATGCCCAGTGCGCAAACATGCGAGGATATCGTTCCCCCAATGCTTTCCACCAGGCGTTGACCTTCTTGAACCCGTGTAGCCGCCGATATTTCTTGCGAGCCCACCGCACCAAGTAGGTGTTGATGCGTTTGCACAGCGCATACAGTTTCGTCCGATAGAACCGGCCGTAGTACTGCAGCCAGCCTCGCACGATGGGGTTGATCCAGCGTGCGATCCGGCCCAGGGTCCAATCCGTGTGTCGGTGCAGGCCCCAGCTGCGGACCTCCCGGTTGATGCGTTTCTCCGCGTCGCGGCTGATGGCAGGCAAGAACGAGGTGAATAACTCCCCGAACTTGTCGCACGCCGACCGCATCCGGAACTCATAACCAAGGAACGTGAACGAGGTGTGCTCGGCATCGAGCGTGCGCTTGTTCTCGTCCCGGCAGTAGACGATCTTCGTCTTGTCCGGATGCAGCTCCAACCCCACCGCGGCGAAACGTTCCCCAATGGCGGCCTTGAGCATCAGAGCCTGACGCTCACTGACACAGTGGATCACCGCGTCATCCACGTACCGTTCGAAGTCGACGTCCGGGAACTTCCGGGCCATCCACATGTCGAACGCGTAGTGCATAAACAGGTTCGCCAGAATCGGCGACACCGCGGACCCCTGCGGGGTACCGCGATGCCGCACCTCTTGCGTCCCGTCCGGGAGTTGCAGCGGGGCCGAAAGCCACCGCCGCACATACAACACCACCCAGTCCTGGTCGGTATTGGCCCGAACCGCTTTGACCATCAATTCGTGGTCGACGGTGTCGAAGAACTTGCGGATGTCCAGATCGAGCACCCAGTCCTTCTTGAAACACCGCTGCCGGCATGACGCGACCGCGTCCAGCGCCGAACGATTGGGTCGATAGCCATAGGAGCCCGGATGGAACATCGGCTCCACCCGCTTTTCCAGTTCCATGGCCACCACCGTCTGCGCAACCCTGTCCGCGATCGTCGGCACACCGAGCACCCGCACACCGCCGCCAGCCTTGGGGATTTCCACCGCCCGCACGGGCGGCGGAAAGTACGTCCCCGACGACATCCGGTTCCACACCTTGTAGAGGTTGCCCTTCAAGTTGGACTCGAAGCCCTCGATGGACAACCCGTCCACACCGGCGGCGCCCTTGTTGGCCTTGACCCTGCGATACGCCTCAGCAACAGCCCATTTCGATATCTCGAACGGCTTTCCCAGCGATTTCGATTGCTTCATCCAGCTCCTCCCGGCCCTCGCCGGTTGACTGCTTCACCAACCCGAATGGTCCGGCCCCTTTGCTCCACACCCATTACAGGCGCTTCAGCGCTACTACGGGCCGGTCCGCCAGCACACCCCGCGTCGGTACTCAACGGCTCACAGTTTCCGCTGCCCGCCGCGCTCCCTCTCGCCCTCACCGAAGCAAAAACTGTATCGGGGCATGCCTTCCCACGTTCCGCGTGAACGCCGCAGACCAGGATCACGTCGCCTCCATGCCGGACACCGCCTGGCCAGAAATCGGGATACCCGCCAGACTCATCCCGGCGCCAAAAAGAAGCCCCGGTTTTGATGCCATCTCATCCATTTCGACACGTCGTCAGCGATTCACTCGCGTTCGTCTTCCTGATCCCCACCTGACGCTTCTAACAGCGCCTTTTCCTCATCGCTCACCACGACGGTCTTCAGCCAACGCAGCATGAGGCGGTTTGAAGTCTCCCACCCGACGGGCGACTCCGAAGGGCCACAACCCCTTCATCATTCACACAGCACCACGTTCCTCCGCGATCTCCTACATCACGCAGCCTCCCGTGTTCGTGGCACACCTTATCCCAGCATCACCCGCACCCGCATCGTCGCTCCGGGCGTGGCGTTGATCGGCGATGCGGCAATGGTCGGCGACCCGGTGTGGGGAACCGGTATCGGATGGGCGCTGCAGAGCGCCGAATGGCTGTCCGACGTCATCGCCGGCACGCTGCTGCGAGGAACCACAGGCGACATCGACGCGGCTGCCCGCCGCTACCAGCGCCGGCACCGGCGTAGTCTGGCGCCGCATCAGAT
>NZ_JBYCLE010000130.1:0-7383 GCF_057473765.1 Mycobacterium sp. TH-M106
CCAACTGGCTGGCGATGAACTGCCGCCGCCATATGGAGTTGTACGGCACCACCAAGGAGCAGCTGGGCTGGCTCGCCGTCAACAACAGGCGCAACGCCGCGTCGAATCCGCTGGCGGTGTACCGGGAACCGATGACGATGGCCGACTACCTGGCCGCGCGGCCGATCTCCACACCGTTCGGCCTGTTGGATTGCGACGTGCCGGTCGACGGGTCGATCGCGGTGGTGGTCTCGGCCGCCGACTACGCCGGCGACTGCCCGCACCGGCCGGTGGCGGTGGAGGCGGTCGGTGGAGCGAACGGGGCCGGCGGCTGGTTCCACCGGCCCGACTACCCGAAGATGGCCTCGGCCGACGCTGCCGCGCAGCTGTGGTCGCGGACCGACCTGCGACCCGCCGACCTCGACGTGGCCGAACTGTACGACGGGTTCACGTTCCTGACCATCGACTGGCTGGAGGCACTGGGGATCTGCGGCGAGGGCGAGGGTGGGCCGTTCGTCGAAGGCGCGGTTCGGATCGCCCGCGACGGCACACTGCCGCTGAACACCTACGGCGGGCAGCTGTCGGCGGGACGGATGCACGGCTACTGGGTGCTGCACGAGGCGTGTTTGCAGCTGCGCGGCGACGCCGGCCCGCGACAGCTGCAGCAGCGCCCGGAGGTGGCCGTGGTCAGCGCCGGCGGCGGTCCGATCGCCGGATGCATGTTGTTGACGTGTTGAGTCGCCGGCCCGTCGGCGGACGTCCTGCGGTGATAGCTTTGAGCCGCCGTCCACCCGTGGAGACAGCGATGAAGGCCAAAGGCGCTATGAACCGGCCGGCAGACTCAGTTGCGCGGCCGGTCGGGAAGCGACTACTGTGTGCGGTCGTGCGTCATCTTGCGGTAGCCAGCACCCGCAGCGGGGTCTGATTCGGACCGACCCCCCGCTGCGGGTCGGTAGCTACTTCTTGTCGGTCGCTCCCTTCGAGCAGAAGAAGCCGGCAGATGACTCCTCCCAAGCCCTCTCCTCATCGCAGTCCCGTGACGCCACGCTGCGCTGCGGGCGCACGATTCGTCAAGGAATTCGGTGTGCCGCTGCCGCGCGGGCTGCGCGAACAGGCCGCGCAGCTCTCCTGGGAAGACTTCGTTACGGCCTACGGCGACGCCCAGGGGCCGCTGCGGCTGGGGCGGTGGGCCTGCCTGGACGGCGAGCGGCCCGCGGCCCGGCTGGGACCGCAGGGTCGCACTTATCAGGCGACGATCGCCGTCGGCGACCGCATCGACACCTGCACCGCCGCAGCGAGCGGCCCGATCGCAGCGCTCACCACGATGCTGCACGAGCAGGGAGTCACCGTGGAGATGCTGCGGTTTCACCAACTGGGCTGCGGGAACCAGACCGCCACGTTCATCCAAGGGTCAGACGGTCGTCGTGCGGCGTGGGCTATGGGTTTCGCGGCAGACCCCGCGGAGTCCGCACTGGACGCGATCATCACCTGTGCTAACCGGCTGTTGACGGCGACCTGAAGACGCCGCTAGGCGCAGCAACAGCGTTGTCACCGAGCGCATCACGCATCGCCGTAATGCAGCGGGCGCAACACGATCGGCATGCCGTCGATCGGGATAGGCATGCCTCCGTAGTCCCAACGCGGCCGGTAGTCGGGCCGCGGCAACTCCAGCCGGTAGTGGCGCAGCAGCCGGTGGACGACGGTCTTGACCTCGAGACGCCCGTAGACCATTCCGATGCACTTGTGGGCGCCGCCGCCGAACGGCGCGAACGCGTAGCGGTGCTTCTTGTGTTCGGCGCGCGGCTCGAGGAAGCGCTCCGGGTCGAATTGCCCGGGGTTGGTGAACAACTCGGGCAGCCGGTGGTTCATCCCCGGCCAGGTCACCACGTTGGTGCCGGCCGGCAGGTAATAGCCCAGCAGATCGGTGTCGCGCACGGTCTGGCGCATGTTGAACGGCAGCGGAGTCACCAGCCGCAGCGACTCGTCCATCACCAGGTCCAGCGTCTCCAGCTTCTCCAGCGACTCGATGTCCAGCGGCCCGTCGCCTAACCGCGCCGACTCGTCGCGGGCCCGCTCCTGCCACTGCGGGTGTGCGGCAAGGTGGTAGGCCATCGTGGTGATGGTCGACGTGGTGGTGTCATGGGCGGCCATCATCAAAAAGATCATGTGATTGACAATGTCTTCGTCGGTGAAGCGGTTGCCGTCCTCGTCGGCGGTGTGACACAACACGGTCAGCATGTCGGTGCCCTCGGCCCGCCGGCGTTCAGCGACACGTTGGGCGAAGTACTGTTCGAGCACCTTACGGCCCTGCAGACCCCGCCACCACTTGAACGGCGGCACCGGCTTGCGGATGATCGCTCCGCCGGCGCGGGTGGTCGCCTCGAACGCGTTGTTCACTTTGGCAACCAGCTTGTGGTCGTCACGCAGGTCCTGACCCATGAACACCACCGACGCCACGTCGAGGGTGAGTTCCTTGACGGCCGGATAGAACAAGAACCGAGCATCGTCGGCCGGCCAGGCGTGCACGATCGGAGTGGCGACCCGGTCCATGTCCTCGACGTAGCTGGCCAGCCGCGGGCGGGTGAACGCTCCCTGCATGATCCGTTTGTGTGCCAGGTGCTCGTCGAAGTCGAGAAGCATCAGGCCGCGGTCGAAGAACGGCCCGATGACCGGCATCCAGCCCGTTGTCGAATAGTCCTTATTCTTGTTGGTGAAGATCGTCTGGGTGGCGTCGGGTCCGAGCGCGACAATCGAGGACAAGATCGGCGACTCGGCGAAATACACCGGGCCGTACTTCTTATAGAGGAAGAGCGGAAAATCCGGTCCCTCCCGGAACATCTCGATGATGTGGCCGAGAATCGGCAACCCGGAATCGCCCAAGACGGGCTTGAGTCCGCTGCCGGGCGGCGGGTCGGCCAGCGTCTTCTGCTTCCAGGCCACATTCAGCAGCCGCTGCTCGACCAGCCCCATGCCGGGGATGTTGTTCACCGTCGGAACCAGTCGACGCCTGGCCTGATCGAGGAGGTAGTGCGGGGTGCTGATGGTGGTCTTGGCAGTAGTCATGCACGCTCCTCAACGGGGCCCGTGGCCGTCACTCGAGCCCTATCCTTCGATCTAACTTGACGCCTGTCAAGTTTGCGGGGCACGGTTGAGCAGTGAGCACGCAGCAGGACCGGAACCGGGGCACGTCGGCTCCGACCAGACGCGGCGACAAGCAGCGGCAGGCGATCGTGGCGGCGGTGCGCGAGCTGCTGGGGGAAAAACCGTTCGCCGAGCTGTCGGTCAGCACTATCAGCGACCGGGCCGGGGTGGCCCGGTCCGGGTTCTACTTCTACTTCGATTCCAAGTACGCAGTGCTGGCACAAATCCTGGCCGAGGCGGCCCACGAGCTCGAGGAGCTCACCGAGCACTTCGCGCCGCGCGGCGGCGACGAGTCACCGGCGGCGTTCGCCCGTCGCATGGTGGGCAGTGCGGCCGCGGTCTACGCCCACAACGATCCGGTGATGTCGGCGTGCAATGCGGCCCGCAACACCGACGCCGAGATCCGGGAGATCCTCGATGCTCAACTTGACGGCCTGATCGACCAGATCATCGGCGTCGTCACCGACGAGATCGACGCCGGTACCGCAGTTCCGATCAGCGACGACATTCCCGCACTGGTCCGCACCCTGACTGTGACGACCGCGTTGATGCTCTCCGGCGACACCACGTATCTGGGTCCGGATGGCGACGTCCAACGTGGTGTCCGGGTGCTTGAGGCGCTGTGGCTCAACGCACTGTGGGGCGGCGCTGGCGCCCGGTAGGCCGCGCCGACCCCGTTACCGCCGGTATCGTCACCACCCATGGCGACCAAGCTCGCGAAGCGCTACACGAATAAGAGGTGCTTCATCACCGGTGCGGCCAGCGGCATCGGCCGCGCCACGGCGCTGCGACTGGCCGGCCTGAGCGCCGAGTTGTACCTGACCGACCGCAACGCCGACGGCCTGGCCGAGACAGTGGCTGATGCCCGCGCGCTGGGGGCTCAGGTGCCCGAGCACCGGGTGGTGGACATCTCCGATCACGACGACGTCGCCGCGTTCGCCGCCGACATCCATTCGCGGCATCCGGCGATGGACGTCGTGATGAACGTCGCCGGGATATCGGCGTGGGGAACCGTCGACCGGCTCAGCCACGAACAGTGGGCCAAGCTCGTCACGGTCAACCTGATGGGGCCGATCCACGTCATCGAGGAATTCCTCCCGCCGATGGTGGCCGCCCGGCGGGGCGGGCACCTGGTCAATGTGTCCTCGGCGGCCGGATTGGTCGGGCTGCCCTGGCACGCCGCTTACAGCGCCAGCAAGTACGGCCTGCGCGGGTTGTCCGAGGTGCTGCGCTTCGACCTGGCGCGACACCACATCGGGGTGTCGGTGGTGGTTCCGGGCGCGGTGCGGACTCCACTGGTCGACACGGTCGAGATCGCCGGTGTCGACCGCGACGACCCGAACGTCGCCCGCTGGGTGGAACGGTTCAGCGGCCATGCGGTGTCGCCGGAGCGGGCGGCGGAGAAAATCCTGGTCGGCGTGGCGAAGAACCGCTACCTGATCTACACCTCGGCCGACATCTGGGCGCTGTATGCGTTCAAACGAGTGGCCTGGTGGCCCTACAGCGTGGCGATGCGCCAGGTCAACCTGCTGTTCACCCGGGCATTGCGGCCGGGATCGCCGCGGCGCCGACTCAAGGGGAATACTGCGAACACCGAGTAACCGACTTTGCTGGAGGCTGGGCGGCTGGTCGTGCTGCGCTCGGCGGGAAGTAAGTGTCGGTGCGGCAGGTGAAAGACAACCCCCGAAGCCCGTTTGTGACCTGCGACACGCCGAGGAACACCACGTGCGCGCGCTGACGACCAGCGAATTCCAACAATGTTGTTCAGAACATCTGGTATTGCTCCCCATTGTCGACCACTAGGTGTAGTGTTTGTGGCACCGACAGATCCGGGATCACCTGGTGGGCCCGACCGCGTCAACCGACACAGATTCGGTGCCCGGCACAGCCGCGGTCAACCGGGATCTTCAGATCTGGCGGTCCGCTGAACGATAGTGCGAGCGCAGTTCTGATCCATTGCCAGTCCGTCGTGAGAGGTTCGCTGAGGAGGCCTACCGCCAATGACCCATCCCTCTATCACCGTGTACACCAAGCCCGCGTGCGTGCAGTGCAACGCCACGTACAAAGCGCTGGACAAACAGGGCATCGCCTATCAGAAGGTCGACATCACCTTGGACCCCGACGCGCGGGACTACGTCATGGCGCTGGGCTATTTGCAGGCGCCGGTGGTGGTGGCCGACAGCGAGCACTGGTCGGGCTTCCGGCCGGACCGCATCAAGGCGCTGGCCGATACCGCGCTCAGTGCGTAGCCAGAGTCCGGGTTGAAGGAGGACGTGGTGTTCTGCTACGCCGGAGACGTGGTCGCCCGCACATGCGGTGTGCCGTACCTGTACCGCTTCTAACTGATGGGAACCGACGAGGACGTGCAAGCCGTCCGAGCGGGATTGACCGATTTCTGGAAGGACGAGACGTGTCACCTACCGTTGCAACCGCAGAGCCGGTAACCGCTGCCACCCGCAGCATGTCGGCGGGCGACGCGGATTACCACGCCCTCAACGCGATGCTGAACCTGTATGACGCCGACGGCAGGATCCAGTTCGACAAAGACGTCGCAGCCGCGCACCAATACTTCCGCCAGCACGTCAACCAGAACACGGTGTTCTTCCACGACCTCGATGAGAAGCTGGACTACCTCGTCGAGCAGCAGTACTACGAGCGCGAGGTGCTGGAGCAGTACTCGAGGGCATTCGTCACATCGCTGTTCGACCGGGCCTATGCCAAGAAGTTCCGGTTCCCGACGTTCCTGGGTGCGTTCAAGTACTACACCTCCTACACGCTGAAGACCTTTGACGGCAAACGCTATCTGGAGCGCTTCGAGGATCGGGTGTGCATGGTGGCGCTGAGCCTGGCTGCCGGGGACACCGCACTGGCCGAGCAGCTGGTCGAGGAGATCATCGAGGGCCGCTTCCAGCCAGCCACCCCGACGTTCTTGAATGCCGGCAAGAAGCAGCGCGGCGAGGCGGTGAGTTGTTTTCTCCTTCGCATTGAGGACAACATGGAGTCGATCGGCCGCTCCATCAACTCCGCGCTGCAGCTGTCCAAACGTGGCGGGGGAGTCGCGTTGCTGCTGACCAACATTCGTGAGCACGGCGCGCCGATCAAAAACATCGAGAACCAGTCTTCGGGTGTCATCCCGATCATGAAGCTGCTGGAGGACTCGTTCTCCTACGCCAACCAACTCGGCGCACGCCAGGGAGCCGGCGCGGTGTACCTGCACGCCCATCACCCCGATATCTACCGGTTCCTGGACACCAAGCGGGAGAACGCCGACGAGAAAATACGGATCAAGACGCTGAGCCTCGGTGTGGTGATCCCCGACATCACCTTCGAATTGGCCCGCAAGAACGAGGACATGTACCTGTTCTCGCCGTACGACGTCGAACGCGTCTACGGGGCCGCGTTAGCAGACATCTCGGTCACCGAGAAGTACTACGAGATGGTCGACAACCCGAACATCCGCAAGTCCAAGATCAAGGCGCGCGAACTGTTCCAGACGATAGCCGAGCTGCAGTTCGAGTCCGGTTATCCCTACATCATGTTCGAGGATACGGTCAATCGAGCCAACCCCATTGAAGGCAGAGTCACCCACTCCAATCTGTGCTCGGAGATCCTGCAAGTGTCCACGGCGTCGGTGTTCAACGAGGATCTCTCGTATGCGCAAGTGGGTAAAGATATTTCGTGTAATCTGGGCTCGCTGAACATTGCCAAGACGATGGACTCTCCGGATTTCGCACAGACCATCGAGGTGGCGATCCGGGGGCTGACCGCAGTATCCGACCAGACGCACATCTGGTCGGTGCCGTCGATCGAGAAGGGCAACAGCGAATCACACGCTATCGGCCTGGGTCAGATGAATCTGCACGGATACCTCGCCCGTGAGCACATCTTCTATGGCTCCGAAGAAGGAATCGACTTCACCAACATCTACTTCTACACGGTGCTGTATCACGCGCTGCGGGCATCGAATCGCATCGCGATCGAACGAGGAACGTATTTCAAGGGGTTCGAGCAGTCCAAGTACGCGTCGGGGGAGTTCTTCGACAAATACACCGACCAGGTCTGGGAGCCCAAGTCGGAGAAGGTTCTTCGGCTGTTCTCGAACGGCGACATCCGCATCCCCAACCAGTACGACTGGCGCCGGCTGAAGGAGTCGGTGGTCGCGCTCGGCATCTACAACCAGAACCTCCTGGCGGTGCCGCCGACCGGCTCGATCTCCTACATCAACCACTCGACGAGCTCGATCCATCCGATTGTGTCCAAGGT
>NZ_JBYCLE010000131.1:0-27617 GCF_057473765.1 Mycobacterium sp. TH-M106
ACTCGTCGTGCCAGAACCGCCGTGCGGCGGCCCCGCCGGCGCGCGCGCTGTGGTAGATCGCCACCACGTCGCCACCCGCGCACAGCCCGCGTTCCCCCGCACCAATGAGGACTACGGCGTCTACCGCGGTGTCGCGTTCCCAGTCGCTCAGCACCGCGCGCATCGCGTCCACCATGGTCTGAGTCAGCGAGTTGATGGCTTGCGGCCGGTTCAAGGTCAGAACGCCGACACCTCCATCGACTGTGGTCAGGACCTCATCGGCGTCACCTGTCACATCTTCGCAATCTAGATCCCTACCCTTGACCGCCGGTCTGCGGGTAAGGTCTAGGGGTAACGGTCGGGGGAACTCGCCCCGTCCGTTGTTCGTTGAACAGTTGTTCGCACATTGGAGTCAGACCGCGAGAGAGGATCCGACGGTGCGGGAGACCAGTAACCCAGTATTTCGTTCGCTGCCCAAGCAGCGCGGGGGATACGCGCAGTTCGGGACCGGCTTGGGAACTGCCACAGGCGGTGCAACTCAGCCCATGAGCCAGGGTTACCCGACCGGACCCTACGTGGGTCAGTACCAGCGGGCCGAGGTGAGCCGGCCGCTGACCATCGACGACGTCGTCACCAAAACCGGCATCACGCTGGGGGTGCTGAGCCTTGTCGGCGTCATCTCCTACTTCCTGGTCTCCCACGATCAGGCACTGGCCGGGCCACTCACCTTGATCGGTGCGTTCGGTGGCTTGGCGCTGGTCATGGTGGCCGTCTTCACGCGCAAGCAGGACAGCAAGGCGCTGGTGCTCAGCTACGCCGCGCTGGAGGGGATGTTCCTCGGCGCCGTCTCGTTCATGCTGGCTTCCTACGCGGTGTCGAGCACCGATGCAGGGGTGCTCGTCGGGCAGGCCATCCTGGGAACGATCGGGGTGTTTGCCGGCATGCTCGTCGTCTACAAGACGGGGGCTATACGTGTCACCCCCAAGTTCACCCGGATGATGGTGGCAGCGCTGTTCGGCGTGCTGGCGTTGATGATCGGAAACCTGCTGCTGGGATCGGTATTCGGCCTCAACGGCGGAGCTGGCCTGGGCCTGCGTGATGGCAGTGGAATAGCCATCATCTTCTCGCTGGTATGCATCGGCATCGCCGCGTTCAGTTTCTTGATCGACTTCGACGCGGCCGATCAGATGATCCGCGCCGGGGCGCCGGAGAGGGCCGCCTGGGGTATCGCCCTGGGGCTGACCGTGACGCTGGTCTGGCTCTACCTGGAGATCCTGCGTCTGCTCAGCTACTTCCAGTCCGAGTAAGCTCAGGGTTTCCCTGATCGTGCGGCCGGGTCTTCGTCGGCGTTGCTGAACTCGGGCGGTGACCAACCCCGATCGGCTGCGTCACGCCGCCCTCGGACGCCTTGGCCGCCGAGGTGAGCTTGGCCAGGGCGGCGCGCGCCTTCATCCTTCCTCACGCTGTCCTCGGCTGAACCGACCGTGAGGATGATGTAACACCGGCTAAACCTGCCAGTGTCGCATTTCGAAACAACCACTGTGCATTGTCTTTACCACGGGGTCATTGGTCGCACCGTGCCGCGGCCTTGCCGAAGGAGGTAGGGCAGTGGGCCATTTCCCCATGATGGGAGTGCCGGACTCCGGCGACACCGCCTGGATGCTGGTGAGCTCCGCACTGGTGCTGTTGATGACGCCGGGTCTGGCGTTTTTCTACGGCGGGATGGTCCGCGCCAAGGGCGTGCTGAACATGATCATGATGAGCATCAGCGCCATGGGCCTGGTGACCGTGCTGTGGGTGCTCTACGGCTACTCCTTGGCCTTCGGCAACGACGTCGGCAACGTCGCCGGCAATCCGACCGAATACTGGGGACTGAAGGGGCTCATCGGTGTCAATGCCGTCGCGGCCGATCCCGCCAGCTCAACCCCGGCGGTCGAGATCCCAGTGGTGGGTAGCCTGCCGGCCACCGTTTTCGTGGCCTTCCAACTAATGTTTGCCGTCATCACCGTTGCGCTGATCTCCGGAGCGGTGGCCGACCGCTTGAAGTTCGGCAGTTGGATGTTGTTCGCCGGGCTGTGGGCGTCAGTCGTCTACTTCCCGGTCGCCCACTGGGTCTTCGCGGCGAACGATGCCGCGTCGACCCATGGCGGTTGGATTCTCAACAAGCTGCATGCCATCGACTTCGCGGGCGGCACCGCTGTCCACATCAACGCCGGTACGGCCGGCCTGGTGCTGGCGGTCGTCCTCGGGAGGCGTAGCGGCTGGCCGGAAACGCCGATGCGACCGCACAATCTGCCGTTCGTGATGCTGGGCGCCGGCCTGCTATGGTTCGGCTGGTACGGGTTCAACGCCGGATCGGCCACAAGCGCCAATGGTGCCGCCGGGTCGACGTTCGTTACTACGACGGCCGCGACGGCCGCGGCGATGCTGGGCTGGATGCTGACCGAACGCATCCGCGACGGGCACGCGACATCGCTGGGAGCCGCGTCGGGCATTGTGGCCGGGCTGGTCGCCATCACGCCGTCGTGCTCATCGGTCAATGTTGTGGGGTCATTGGTGATCGGCGTCTCGGCGGGTGTGCTGTGTGCGCTAGCGGTGGGTTTGAAATACCTTTTCCGCTTTGACGATTCGCTCGACGTAGTCGGAGTCCACCTGGTCGGCGGGCTGGTGGGTACCCTGCTGGTGGGTCTGCTTGCAGCGCCGGAGACCATTGCTATCGCCGGGGTGTCGGGTGTGTCGCCCGGGTTTTTCTACGGCGGGGGTTTTGACCAGCTAGGGCGGCAGACCATTGGCGCCTTTAGCGTTTTGGTGTATTCGGCTGTCGTGACAGCTATTTTGGCCCTGGTGGTGAAACACACCATCGGGCTGCGCCTGGGCGCGGAGGATGAAGCCTCGGGCATCGACGAAGCTCAGCATGCTGAAGGCGGGTATGACTTCGCAGTCGTCGGCAGTTCCGTTCTTGCACATTCGGCTGAAGAGGGAAGAGGACATGAAGCTGATTACCGCGATCGTCAAGCCATTCACGCTGGAAGGCATCAAGACCGGCTTGGAGCAGGCGGGAGTTCTGGGGCTGACAGTCAGCGAAGTTCAGGGCTACGGGCGGCAGAAGGGTCACACGGAGGTTTACCGGGGTGCTGAGTACTCGGTGGATTTCGTGCCGAAAATGCGCATCGAGGTACTGGTCGACGACGCCGACGCCGACGCCGTTGTCGACAGCATCGTGCGGGCCGCACGCACCGGCAAGATCGGCGACGGCAAAGTGTGGGTCAGTCCGGTGGAAACAGTGGTGCGGGTACGCACCGGCGAACGCGGAGCCGACGCGATATGAGACCCGTCGGGAGAGCCTGATCCGATCTGGGCGAGGATGAAACAACGGCGAGCTGATCCTCGGGAGCCGCCTCGGCTGGAGGCCGCGGCCGACGGAAACGGCACCCCGGCAAGCGATTTAGCCGCAGCCCGGGAAAGACTGCTCGCCAGACCGCCGGATCGACTGGATTCGGCCGCGCTGCGCCAAGTGTGGCGGGAGCTTCATGAATTCTGGTTAGCCTCGAAGGCAACGCAGATCGGGATCACCGCCGGCAGCGGCTTTGCGATCGTCGCGACTGGCTCGCTGGGCCGCTGCGAGCTCATGCCTCACTCCGACCTGGACCTGCTGTTGTTGCACGACGACTTGCCTGTAGAAATCGTCGAGAAAGTCGCGGACGGGCTGTGGTATCCGCTGTGGGACGCTAACATTCGTCTCGACCACAGCGTGCGCACCGTCGCGGAGACACTGGGGGTGGCGGGTGCGGATGTGTCCGCGGGGCTAGCCATGCTGGACGCGCGCCACATCGCCGGTGACCAGCAGCTCTCGGCCCGGCTGGTCGAAGGGTTGCGGTGGCAGTGGCGGAGCGGAATCCAATCCCTCTTCGGCGAACTCGTCGAATCCACGCATGCCCGCTGGCGCCGCAGCGGAGAGATCGCGCACTGCGCCGAGCCCGACCTGAAATTGGGCCGCGGCGGCCTGCGCGATGTCCAGCTGATCGACGCGCTGGCCATAGCCCAGCTCGCCGACCGCTTCACTGTCCGCCGGCCGGACAACCCGATGGGTTCGCTGAGCGGCGCTCACCTCACCCTGCTCAACGTCCGCACCGAATTGCACCGGCTCTCCGGTCGCGGCCATGACCGGCTGTTGGCCCAGTACGCCGACGAGATCAGCGCCACCCTGCACATCGGCGACCGATACGACCTGGCACGGACACTGTCAGATGCGAGCCGCACCATCAGCTACCTTGTCGACGCCGGGCTGCGGACCGCCACCAACGCAATGCCGCGGCGCGGCAAGTCGGCAATACGGCGGCGGTCACGCCGACCACTGGACGAAGGAGTGGTCACCTATGCCGGGGAGATCGTGCTGGCCCGCGACGCCCGGCCGCAGAGCGACCCCGCTTTGGTGTTGCGAGTGGGCGCGGCCTCGGCCGTCACCGGGCTGCCCATTGCGGCGGCCACACTGAGTCGGCTGGCCGACGTCGCGCCGCAGCTGCCTACCCCGTGGCCGGGCGAGGCGCTGGACAACCTCCTGGCCCTGCTGGCCGCCGGCCCGGCGACGGTGACGACAATCGAAGCGCTCGACCGTACCGGGCTGTGGGGTCGGCTTTTCCCGGAATGGGGCGCCGTCCGCGACCTGCCGCCCCGCGACATCATCCATGCCTGGACCGTGGATCGTCATCTGGCCGAGACCGCCGCACAGGCGAAAGTTTTCACCACCCGGGTAGCACGACCCGACCTGCTGATCCTGTCTGCGCTGCTGCATGACATAGGCAAAGGACGCGGTAGCGACCACTGCGTGCTCGGGACTCAATTGGCCACCCGGATCGGTACCCGACTGGGGATGTGGCCTTCCGACGTCGAGCTACTTTCGAAGCTGGTCAGACACCACCTGTTGTTGTCGAAGATCGCCACACGCCACGACATCAACGATCCGCAGACCATTGCCACCGTCTGCGACGCGTTAGGCGGAGATCCGGTACTCCTCGAGGTGTTGCATGCGCTGACCGAAGCCGACGCGCTGGCCACCGGCCCCGGGGTGTGGAGCGAATGGAAAGCATCGTTGGTCGGCGACCTGGTGCGGCGGTGTCGCTTGGCGATGGCCGGTGAGCCGGTACCGCAGGCCGACCCGCTTGATCCCACGTACCTGTCGCTGGCAACCGAGGGCGAGGTGTATGTGAAACTGCGGCCCGGTGGCAGCCAGCGCATCTATCACGTGGTGATAATCGCCCCGGACCAGCGCGGCCTGCTGTCGAAAGCAGCCGGCGTGCTTGCGCTGAATTCGCTTCGCGTGCACTCGGCTTCGATAAACATCCACGAAGGCGCTGCGATCGACGAATTCGTGGTGTCACCCCATTTCGGTTCCCCCGTTGGCGCCGAACTGTTGCGTGAGCAGTTCATGCGCGCGCTTGACGGCGAGGTCGACGTTTTGGGCACGCTGGAGCAGCGAGAAAACCGAGAGCGTGAAGAGCAGCCTGCTCCCATCGGAGAGACGCCGACCAGGATGCCCGTTCATGATTCGGCCGCCCCGCCCCGCATCCGGTGGTTCAACGGCACACCGGGCCGTATGATCATCGAAATCCGTGCAACCGACCGGGCAGGCCTGCTCACGTTGCTCACCGGCGCGCTCGAGCGCGCCGGCGCCGATATCGTCTGGGCTAAGGTGACGACGCTGGGTTCGATGGTGAACAATGCGTTCTGCGTGGTGTTGCCGGAGAGAGAGGCCGCGCGCGCTGTGGTGGCGCAACACCTGTCAGCGGTGTTGGGTGCGCCCGTGGATGTCGCGGTGGTCTACCGATAAAAGAAGTCAACCGCTTTCACGACTGCTCGCGCCAATGGGCCCCGCCATCATCGGGAGACGTACCCGGAACACGGTGTGGCCGTTGCCGGACTCGGCGGTGACCATGCCGTCGTGTGCCTTGACGATCGAAGCGACGATCGGCAGGCCCAGCCCGTTGCCGGTCCCGTCGGAGCGGGACTTGTCCCCGCGCACGAACCGCTCGAACAGGTGCTCCAACAGGTCCGAATCGATGCCGGGCCCGTCGTCGGCCACCGTCAACTCCACGGTGGGAGGGCCGCCACCGGGCTGGTGGCGCGTGATCGCCGTCGTCACCGTAACCCCCGCGGGGGTGTGGACCTGCGCGTTGCGCAGCAGGTTGGAAACCAGTTGGTGCAGCCGGTCGCGGTCACCGCGTACCCACACCGGTCCGTCGGGCAGTTCGGTGACCCAGCGGTGTGCCGGCGCCGCCACCGCCGCGTCGTTCACCGCGTTGGTGACGACGTCAGCCAAATCGACATCCTCGGCCTGTAGATCCTCGCCTTCGCCCAGCCGCGACAGCAACAGCAATTCGTCGACGAGCGCGGTCATCCGCTGCGCTTCAGACTCGATACGGGCTAGGGCGTACTCAGTGGTCGGCGGCAGCGCCGAGCTGTCCTGGCGGGTGAGTTCGGCATAGCCCTGGATCGCCGCCAGTGGGGTGCGCAGCTCGTGACTGGCATCGGTGATGAACTGCCGCATCCGGCGGTCGGATTCGGCACGGTGAGCCAGCGCGCTGTCGACGTTGTCCAGCAAGCGATTCAGCGTGTGCCCGACGATCCCGACTTCGTTGTCCGGGTCGGTGTCGTCGGGCCGCACCCGGATGGTGATCCGATGCTCTTCGCCGACCAGTGGCATGCCGGCCACCTCCGCGGCAGTCGCGGCCATGCGGCGCAGCGGGCGCAGCGCAAAACCGACCACGGAGACGGTGAGCCCGGCCGTGACCAGCAGTGCAGCTACCAAAAGCACGGTGGAGGTGAGGGTTCGCCGGGCGATTGTCCGGTTGGCAAGGTTTAGCGCCACCCCGACGACCAAGCGGTCAGCGCCACCGGCACTTTGGCTGCCCACCCGAAATGATCCAAGGCTGCCCAGTGTCACCGTCCGCGGCGGGCCGTCGCGCCAGGGTTGTGCGTCGATAGCGGCAATGACGTCGGGCTCGGCAGGTCGCGGGTCGTCCTCGAAGAAGACCGCCGAGCCGACCACGTTGTCGTCATGGAGCACCGCGATAACGTTTCCCGCGTTCTGCCCGGTGAATCCCAACATCGCCTGGCCGAGCTGCGAGCTGGCATGCGCCCCTTCGCCGCTGCGGTATCTGGTGTAGGAGTACGTCAATGCGTCGAGCGATTCGGCGACTTCCGCGTCGTTCATCGTCGTGACATAGGCACGCAGGCTCATCACCGAGACCACACCGACTGCCGCCAACACCACGCAGACGACGGCGGACACGCCCAGTACCAGCTGCCGCCGTAACGATCGAGGCCGCCACCACCGCGCAGTTCGGGCCGGAGTCATTCCGGTGGTCGCAGCATGTATCCGATACCTCGTACGGTGTGGATCATCGAGCCGTTATGATCGGCCGGGCCGCCGGCGTCGATCTTCTTGCGCAGATATGAGATGTACAGGTCGACGATGCTGGTCCGGCCAGCGAAGTCGTAGTTCCAGACCCGGTCGAGGATCTCCATGCGGGTCAGCGCCCGGCGTGGATTGCGCATCAGAAAGCGCAGCAGTTCAAACTCGGTGGACGTCAGCGAGATTGGCTGCCCACCGCGGGTCACTTCCCGGCTGGCGCCGTCGAGGGTGAGGTCACCGACGGTGAGCACCTCCTCGGCCGGCGGCGCCGGCTGATTCCAGCGGCGAAGCAGTCCGCGCAACCTGGCGACCAGTTCCTCGAGGCTGAACGGCTTGGTCATGTAGTCGTCGGCGCCCGCGGTCAAGCCGGTGACCCGGTCCAGCACTGAGTCACGCGCGGTGAGAAACAATATCGGGGTATAGACGTCGGAGGCTCGGACCCGCTGCAGGATCTGCAACCCGTCGATATCGGGCAGCATGATGTCGAGCACCAGCACGTCGGGGCCGACCTTGTCGAACGTGGCGACCGCCTCGCGGCCGTTGTGTGCGACGTCGACCTGCCAGCCCTCGTAATGCAGCGCCATTTTGACCAGGTTGGTCAGGGCCGGCTCGTCGTCGACCAACAAAACCCGGATCGGCGAGCCGTCGGCACGAGTGATGCGGGGCAGTTGCCCGAGGATGGCCTGGCGTGGGCGCTGGTCACGCGCGTAACCGATCATTGGCGCCATGCTCATAGATTGTCCCTCAGCCACGCGGGGTTGTCACGGGATTCATACCGTTCTCAAATGTTTCGGCAGTCCGCCCCACCGGCATGGTACGGCGGATATGCGTTTTCTATGTATGTCGACAGCCCGCTTGATACAGCTGTGTCTACGAAAAATACTGTGGTGCATGGATGTTGGTCTGTGAGATCCGGAACGAGGACGTTAGGTGACGAGGACGTCGGTCCTCTAATCGCTTGTGGTCGAATGACTCTGGGTGTCTACGAGGCAAGGGACTAGTGAGGGCAGGCCGCCGTAGGTCGGGTTCCGGCGTTTTCGCGTGCCTTGGCTGTTCATTCACCGACCACTTGCTGTTTACCTGAAGTTAGGAGCAGTCAAGGGCTTTCCGAAGTTCCACCACCACTTATCGGGAAATGCTGGCGAGGCCCGCCGGCCCCGACAGCTGCATGATCGCCACTCGACACAAGAGAAATGGAGAATAATGGACTTTGGAGCGTTGCCACCGGAAATCAATTCTGCGCGAATGTATGCCGGGCCCGGCGTCGGGTCGATGCTGGCTGCGGCGGCAGCTTGGGACGTGCTGGCCGCCGAACTGGATTCCACAGCGAGCTCGTATCAATCGGCGATCTCCGGGCTCACCGGCGGGCCGTGGCAGGGCCCGGCGTCGCAATCGATGAACGCCGCGGCCGCACCCTATGTGGCGTGGATGAGCGCTACCGCCACGCAGGTTGAGCAGGTGGCCATCCAGACCAAGGCGGCGGCCAGCGCCTACCAGACAGCGTTTGCGATGACGGTGCCGCCGCCGGTGATCGCAGCCAACCGTGCTCAGTTGGCTGCCCTGGTTGCGACCAACGTCCTCGGCCAGAACACGCTGGCAATCATGGCCACCGAGGCGCACTACGCGCAGATGTGGGCCCAGGATGCGGCGGCCATGTACGGTTACGCCGCCAGCTCTGCGGCTGCGTCGACGCTGTCGCCGTTCCCGGTGGCGCCGCAGACCACCAACCCGGCAGGCCTGGTCGGGCAATCGGCGGCGATCGCGCAGGCCTCTGGCACGGCAGCGGGAACCCATGCGCACACCATGGCCTCCTCGATGTCGGCGGTGCCTCAGATGCTGCAGGGGCTCGCGCAGCCGGTGCCGTCGACGGCACCGACGCCCGGGCTGTCGACAATGATGGTGGGAGACGGGGCGTCAATGGCGTCAGTGGCCTATTCCCCGATGAGTGCGCTCGGTTCGCTGGGGCATTTGCCGGCCAAGAGCGCCGCGAGCGCCGTCAAAACCGCCACGGCGGGAACGAGCGCCACTGCCGGCCTGGGCGGGATGGCGTCCTTTCTCGAGTCGCCGACCGGTGTGGCCCTCGGCGTGGGGACCGGGGTGGGCGCGGATGCGGGCGGGGTCGCCGCGGACGTCGGCGGTCTCGGGATGGATTTCTTCGGCCTCGGCCTGGATTACACGGGTGTGTCGACGTTGTCGGAGGGCGCCGCCGGAGGGTTGGGGGCGCTGGGCGGATTGCCGGTCTCGGATGGCTTCGGTGGCGGAGCAGCAGGGTTGGCCTCGTTGAGCGGCCTCGGTGGCGCCGGCGCCTCGGCGAGTATCGGTCAGGCGGCCTCGCTCGGCGGCGCCCTGTCGGTGCCGGAGGCCTGGGCCGCGGCGATCGATACCACGCCGATGACTCCGGCCAGTGCGATGGCGTTGCCGGCCGCTCACCTCGCCAGCGCCGCCCCAGTGGCGTCGGCCGCAGCCCCGAGCATGCCCAAGATGCCGTTGGTGAGTTTTGCCGGCCGTGAGGTGGACGGTATCGCTCAGCGGATCACATTGCGCCCCAGCATCGTTCCGCATTCGCCGATGATCGGGTAGTCGCAACCATCAGCAGCGTGGCCGAGCTCATCGCCACGCTACACGGCGGGCTCGAGTTCGAGCAGCGTCGCGATGCTGTCGTCGAACAGGTCCCAGGCTGGTAGCGACGCCGGGCGCGAGGCAACGGACACCGCTGTGACTACGCCTGCATAGTCGGCGATGTAGAGGCGGTTTCCGTCCGGGCTCTCGACTGCGCAAGAGGGCGGCGAGTCGACGGCGATGATGCCGACGAGCCGATACGTCCGGGCACACATGACGACGACACCGACGGCGGTGACCAGGTACACGCGCTCACCGTCACCGCTCACCGTCAGCTGGGTCAGCGGGTGACCGACCTCGAATCGGGCAGTGACCGTGTTGGCATTGGCGCGAGTATCGACGATGTCCAGCACCCCGCCAAGGACCGGATCGCAACGCGCGATGAAAACGGTGCCGCCATCCGGGTGGGGCGCGACATCGCGAATGGTTGAGCCGACCTCGATGGTGTCGACCAGCTTGAGGTCCGGGTCCATCACCGCCACGGCATCGCCGCCAGGCCGCTGGACGGCAACGTACAGTCGCCGACCGTCGGAGCTGATACGTACACACGTCGTGGTGACCCCGGGTGCGGTGGACAAATCGACCGCGTCGACCGGGCCCTGCTCGGTGTCGATGACCGTCACGTCGACACCTACCGCCGCAGTGCGGGCGACGTAGATGCGCCGCCCGGTCGGGCCGACCGCCAGGTCACTGATGCTGAAGGCGACCGGGTAGGCCGCGACCACGTCAGCGGTGTCCATGTCGATCGCCATCACCGCATCGGACGCCGTCGATACGGTGCCCACGTATGCGCGCCCGGTGTGCTTGCCGTCAGCCCGCGTGTCGGTGGCAATCACGAACGGCTCACCCGCGGCGGCTATGGTGTGCGCGACAGCGCAGGTGCCGGTGTCGATCACCGATACGCTGTCGTCGCCGTAATTGGTCACCATCAGTCGGCGGCCATCGGCACTGACAGCGATGCCGCCGATGGGACCGCGATTGACAGCTACGGTGCCGACGGTGTCGACTCCGACACCACAACCCCCGGTGTCGACCATGGCGGACGGCGCGCCGCGCTCCGCGGGCTGCAATGCAATTGTGTCCGGATCGGCGTCGACGAACGATTGTCCGAGGTACCGATGGCTGAGCTCGCATACCGCGTCGTTGACGTCGTTGACGTCGCTCACAGCGGTAACAACTTTTGCCATCGTCGTGGATCCCTCCCGATTGCTGGACAGCAGCATGCCTTGGAGCTGTTTGATTGCGGTGCCCGCAGCGGACGCATCCCGACGAGTCTAGCGGTGGATTCGAGCGAGAAATAATTTACCTCGATGATTGTGACGCAGTCGCGCAAGAATTTCAGTCGCGGCTCACAGGAGCTCACATGGCACCGCGCACACGGTTTATCGGTCTACTTCGCAAACGAGATGACTATCAGTGACCACGATAGATCATAACGATGGCAAACTAGTGACCTGGATCGCTGAGGCCTCATGTCAATGCGCCTTTCATAACGGTTCGCGTCGAAAAGCGATGCAAATCACGTTTGGATCAAGCTCGTGCAGACGTTGGTCGTGCACAGTCGGCGGTTTGTGCACAGGTCGGCTAAGTGCCTCGTGACATCGGGCAGCTGAGCTCGGTATTGGTGTCTTCGCCGCTCCGATCACGGTACGACGGTCAGCACCGTCGAATGGGGTGGCGGCAGAACGCCCACGCCGGCAGCCGCGATGTCGGCGGTGGTCAGAGGCGATCGGAACCCGTCGTCGAGATCAGCGGCGCCGGCGGGTCCGAACAACGCGATTCCGGACGGTCGGGCCCGCTGGTCGTGGCGGAGCTGGTGTCGAATGCCGTCGAACCGCTCGGCCCGAAACGCGGTTGCCCAGCGGCGGGACAGGTCGTAGGGAATCACCGTCGCCAGTTCGGTGGTCACCCCGAAGCGACCGGCAGCCTGGCGGGTTGTTGCCGCCAAACGCGCGCTGCGATCCGGTGGGGACACCTGGCGCAGTTCCCGGTCCTCAACCCAGGACGTGGAGACGGGTCCCAGACGGGTGGCCTCCCGGATGGCCGCGAAAGCATCGGTAGCCAGGTAGCAGGTGCCTTCGGGCGGGTGAAGATCGAACCGCCCGGATCCGTCGGCGGAAAACCACCACGTTGCCCGCCCGGACCGGCACACCCGCAGAAGCTGCTTTGGCGTCGCTACGGCCGGGAAACCAGCCAGACCGCCCGGCTCGCCAAGCGTACGTGTCGGCGTCACGCAACGAGTGACCGTGCCGCAGAGCGGGCTGCTACCCAGACGCTCTCGCGCTCGCCCCGAGCCAAGGCGTCAAGGGGCGGCTCTTGCAGGTCGGGGTCCGGGGTCCGGAACCAGGCCGCCACCGTCCATCCGTCCACCGCCGACTCGGGGAACAGCGAGAACATCTCGGCGAGTCCGTCGACGAGCCGATCACCGTCGAACTGCCACAACGGATAGAGGTGCTCACCGTCAGCGGTGATGGTCCGCAACAGGCGGCGCCGTGCCGCCTTGGCGGCGACGGCCTGACGGCTGATCTGCAGCCGGGCCTGGACCCCGTCGCTGCGAAGGAACGGACCGACGAGTTCGTCCCACGGTGACGCTTCGGGCACGGTGGCGTGCACGGCGCGCGCGGCGAATAATCGGGGGTCGCCCAGCACGACGTTGGCACTGCGCCCGGCGCGTTCGTGCGACGCCACAACACGCGTGAGCGCCCGCTTGAACTCCCGGGTTGCCTGCGACACGAACTCGCGGTCATCTCCTTTCGACAGTGTGGTCACCCGCTGGCTCCTCTCGTCAACACCGTCAACAGTACGTTCTGATGTCAATAGCGTCAACAGCGTGGCGTAAACACCGTTCGAGCCCCTCGCCACCAATCTCACGTTGACCTGCGCTTATATCGTGCCCCCACTGGGACTCGAACCCAGACTGGACGGATTTTAAGTCCGCTGCCTCTGCCAATTGGGCTATAGGGGCCCACGGTGCCCAGAGTGAATCTAGCGTGGTAATGCCTGGGCCGGCTCAGAGCGTATAGCACTGTCTTGTGGCACATGGTGCCTGCAAGGTGAAAGTCTGCCGAACCGCAAGGACGGGTGCCTGGATCGCAACGGCGTCAAGTCATGTCCGGGCCAGCGCCGACTCCAGCAGAAGCCGACGTTCGGCCGCGGCTACCGCGCGCCGTGTCGCCTCGACCGCATCCGGATTGACCGACACCGAGGTAATGCCCATCCGGACCAGATGTTCAGCGAAGGCCGGGTCGGTCGATGGCGCCTGACCGCACAGGGACGACGTGATGCCGTGCATGCGCGCTACTTCGATGATGCGCTCGATCGCGTCTAGGACGGCAGGGTCGGATTCGTCGAACAACTCCGCACAGACCTCCGAATCACGGTCGACACCAAGAACCAGCTGAGTCAGGTCATTGCTGCCGATGGACACACCGTCGACACCCAACCCGATGTACTCGGGAAGCCAGTAGGCTACCGACGGCACCTCAGCCATCACCCAACGATGCATGCCGCGCTGTGAGCCCAATGGACTCGCGTCCACCAGGGACAGGCAGGCTTCCAGTTCCCATCGTGTCCGAACGAACGGAATCATCAAGTGTACGTTGGGATGACGTTCCCGCACCCGCGCCAGCGCTTCGAGCTCGAGGCCGAATACATCGGGCTCGCGCACATATCGATAACAGCCACGGTAACCGATCATCGGGTTGCGCTCTACCGGTTCGTAAGCTTCGCCGCCGCGCAACCCGCGGAACTCGTTGGTGCGGAAGTCGGTGGCGCGGTAGACGACCGGCCGGGTGTCGAAGGCCGAGGCAATTCGGCTGAGGGAAGCAACCATCGCCTCGACCAGGCTGCCCTGTTCACCGTGTGCGATAAGGTCGCGGGGGTGTCGGCCGGAAAGCGCTTCGGTGAGCATGAATTCGGCTCGCAACAGGCCCACACCGTCGACGTTTTGCGCGGCAACGGCTTCGGCCGCGTCAACCATAGCCAAGTTGACGTAGATTTTGGTGCCGGTCGCCTCGATCCAGCTTCTATCGGGCGCGGGCGGTACGGACGTCGTTACCCGCACCGCGGCCCCTGTCCCCGCGGTGACGATGCCGTGGCTGCCGTCGACGGTCACCGTCTGCCCATCGTGCAGAACGGTGGTGGCGCTGCCGGTTCCGACCACACACGGTACCCCGAGCTCACGCGCCACGATGGCGGCGTGGCAGGTCATGCCGCCGGTCTCGGTCACCAATGCTGCCGCTCGGCGGATGGTCGGCAGCCAATCCGGGTTGGTCATCGCAGCCACCAGAATCTCGCCGTCCACCAACTGATCACCCTCGCGCGGGGTGTGCAGGATGCGCACGCTACCCGATGCCGAACCCGGTGCCGCGGGGAGCCCACGCAGCAGAGCGCCCGACTTCTTCGGGCCACCTGAACCGTCGACCCCGAGCGTGGTGATCGGTCTTGCCTGGACCAGCCAAACCGTTCCCGACACCATCGCCCACTCGACATCTTGGGGGCACCCGTTGTGCACCTCCACCGCGACAGCCAGTTCGGTGATACGCCGCAACGCTGAGTCATCGAGGACGCGTGCGTCGGCCTCGGCCGAGTCCAACCGCACCGCAGCGTCGCTGCCGTTGGGACCACGCACGATCTTGAACTCCTGGTGGCCGATCTTGGTGTCGAGAACCTCCAGGGTCTGCTTGTCGACGACGTAGGTGTCGGGCTGCACTTTTCCCGACACCACAACCTCGCCTTGGCCGGCAGCAGCTTCGATCAGGACCTGCTTACGCTCCCCGGTACTGGGATTGCTGGTGAAGACGACCCCCGACTGCTCGGCGGCGATCATCTGCTGGACCACCACGGCCATTGCGGGTTCGGCGGTGAACCGCCGGCTGGCCCGGTAGGTGACCACCCGCGGGGTGAAGAGTGACGCCCAGCACCGCTTGACCGCATCGACGACGGCGTCATCGCCGACCACGTTCGTCACCGTCTGGTTCATCCCGGCGAACGACGCGTCGCGGCCATCTTCTCCGGTCGCCGACGATCGCACCGCGACAACGGAGTGCGAATTCAGCCGGTGGTAGGCGTCCAGCAGCTGGGCACGAACCTGATCGACGATGCCCGCCTTTGCCACCAGGTGCTGCATCCGTTGGCAAAGCTCGGCCAGCCGGGCGCTGTCGTCGACCTGCGCCAGCGCCTCACCGTGCAGCGCCGCAACCTCGGAGCCGACTCCCCCGGCTTGCATCGACGCCAGGTACCCACCGCGCAGCAGCACGAACCCCGGGGGAACCGGAAGGCCGGCGGCGACCAGCTCCCCGAGGTTGGCGCCCTTGCCACCGGCTTCCTCGGCATCGGCTAACCGCAATGTCGAGAAGTCTCGAACGTGAATGGGGACATTGAGCTTGGTTGACATTTCCACGATCCCTTCTTCCAAGGAGCCCTAGGCCGAGGGCAGATTCACACTGCGGAATGACAAAGGGGTGCTGTCGTACCCGTACGGAGGCTGGATCGCAGCACGCCACAGCTTCTCGGCTTGCCGCACGGAGTGATCGAGTGGTTGGGAGGTGTCGATTCGGTGCCCGGTGTCCCAGCCGAGGTCTTGCGCAGCCAGCGCTGCGGCGATCTGCGGTGTCGCGTCGGACGTGCCGGCGCGCCTGCTTCTGATGCGGTCGGCGGCGATATCAGCCGGGGCCGCGCAGGTGATCTCCACGATCGCTGTGTGCCTGTCGGTGGCCAGGCGGTGCGCCTGTTCGCGGAACTGCGGATCGCGCCAAGTGCCGTCGAGAATAACCGAGTGGCCGTTATCCAACCACAGCGATGCCCGATGCAGCATCGCCTCGTAGACGGCGGCGACGTTGTCCGGGTGGTAGAGTCCTGCGTCGAGGATGCCCGAATCTCCGCTGATGGCACCGGATTTGCGCAGTTCCCGACGCACATCGTCGGTGGAGAGCACCTCAGCCCCCACCCGCTCGGCGAGCTTTCGGGCCAAGGTCGACTTTCCGGTGCCGGGACCGCCACCGACGAGCACCAGCCGAATCGCACCATTCTCCAGGTGGCGGAGGGCAATGTCCAGGTGGTGAACCGCGGCCGCTCCAGCCTCCGGTTTGCCCTGTGTGAGCTGCACGCAGTCGACCTTGGCCCTGACCACCGCACGGTAGGCGATAAAGAAATCCCGCAGCGACAACGACGCGGTGTCGCCCGAATAGGCCGCGTAGCGGTCCAGGAAGTAGTCACCGAGGTCTTTGCGTCCGAGGAATTCCAGATCCATCGCAAGGAAGGCGGCGTCGTCGATACGGTCGATGTAGCGCAGGTCGTCGCTGAACTCCAAGCAGTCGAGCAGCACCGGCCGGTTGTCCACCCAGAAGATATCTTCGGCAAGCAGGTCGGCATGGCCATCGACGATGCAGCGCTCCTCGATCCGGCGGCTGAATAGATACGAGCGGCCGGCAAGGTATTCGGCGGCAAGACCCTCGACACGCTGCACTGTCTCGGATGCCACAACGGTGTCGACGTGGCGGCGCAGCGCGGAGAAGTTGTCGAACCACCGTTGGTAAATTGCGGCGGGCTTACCCTGCGCGCTGATCCGCCGGCTGCGCCGGCCCTGGTCGTGGAAACGGGCCAGCAGACCAGCGATGCTATTCAGCACGTGTTCGACGGGTTGGCCGCGCTTCACCATCGAGGCCAGCCGATCGTCGTCGTGATAACGCCGCATCACGATGACCGGTTCCGGCGGCGCACCGGTGGGATCGCTGAGGTGTGCGACCCCGAAATAGCTGTCAGGGGCAAGTCGGCTGTTCAGTTCGACTTCTCGCGCGCACGCCCGCTCCCGCTGCTGCACTGTACGGAAATCCAGGAAGTCGGTCTGCACGGGCTTTTTAACCTTGAAGGCCCGATCACCGGCTAAGACAACCACACCGGTGTGCGTTTCGTAGGCGTCGACGTAGGGCACTGCCGCCGCTTTCTGCATACCCGTGTCGGCACGTGGCGCCCTCTCCATAGGCTCGAGTCTTTACCAGCATCATCAGCTCGCGGAGCGGGCAAAGGACCGCACTTTTGGTGGCCGAAGGTCACAACGCGCCGGCCGTGAACCGTACCGATAAGGACTATCGCCTTCTAACCGAGGGCAAACGGCCCTCCCCTGGGTCGGCGTCCCCCCGTAGCGTCGAGTCAAAATTCCCGGCTATCGAGAGGATGCGATGAATCAACCGCAATCAACGCTGCCGGGTCCAGTTACCTCCAGCGTTCCCGACCAGCCCGGGTGCTCGGTGCTGGTGGTTAGAGACTGAGCACGGAGGCTAGCCCATGGGTGAGACGATCGCGATCGGCAAGGTAGCCGGGATTCCACTGCGTATCCACTGGAGCGTGTTGGTCATCTTGTGGCTGTTCACCTGGAGCCTGGCTTCGACCCTGCCGGCGACGGCGCCCGGCCATTCGGAACTGGTTTACTGGCTGGCCGGCCTGGCGGGTGCGGCGGCGCTGCTCGCCTCACTGGTGGCTCACGAGTTGATGCACGCCGTGTCGGCTCGGCATGCGGGCGTTGAGGTTTCGGGCATAACGCTATGGTTGTTCGGCGGGGTCACGCGACTGGGTGACGAAGCACCGACGGCGGGCGCAGAGTTGCGGATCGCGGCGTCGGGACCTGCGGTGAGCCTGGGTATAGCGGCGGTGCTCGCCATCCTGGCCGGGTTGCTTGACGCACTCGGTGTCGCGCACATCATCGTCGGTGTCGCGTGGTGGCTGTCGAGCATCAACCTGGTACTCGGGTTATTCAACCTGTTGCCGGGTACGCCGCTTGACGGCGGCCGAATCCTGCGCGCCTACCTGTGGCAACGACATGGTGACCGGGTGCGTGCCGCGGTCAGCGCGGCACGCGGGGGCCGCATTCTCGCCTATACCCTGATCGCGCTGGGTCTGCTGCAATTTCTCGCCGGCTGGTTGGTGGCCGGGGTGTGGATGGTGTTCATCGGCTGGTTCGTCCTCGCCGCAGCGCGCGCCGAAGAGAGCCAGGTATTGACGCGGCAGGCCCTCAGCGGCATATGTGTCGGTGACGTGATGACGCCACACCCACGTACCGTCCCCGCCTGGATCACCGTGGAAGATTTTGTCCAAAGCTATCTCCTGGGCGACCGGCATTCCGCCTACCCGGTGGTGAACCGAGATGGGGCGGTGGTGGGACTCATCACGTTGACACAACTGCGTTCCGTTCCACCCGCGCAGCGTTTCCAGACACTGCTGCAAGACGCAGCGATACCGATCGATCAGGTGCCAGCCGCAGCACCCCGCGAGCCGATCACCACCCTATTGGACCGGCTGACACCGACCACGGGTGGCCGCGCGCTTGCCGTCGATGACGGGCGAGTTGTCGGCATCATCACCGCACGCGACATCACTCGACTGATCGATGTGCGTCAACTCGCCCGGCAACGTGACAGGGGCTGACACGGCCACCGGGGACGCTGCCCCGCCGGCGCTACCCGACCGTGATGCTCTGACCGGGCCCAAGACGGTAAACCCGCCCGCGGCATTCAACCACGATCGGTTCAGTGTCGCCCGCTTCGGCGCTAAGGACGCCGCTTCGCCCGCTGATCCGTAGCTGAAGACGGTGCCGGCGGTAGGTGAACGTGAATTGGAGCGGGTCGAGTGGTTCGGGCCAGTGCGGGCCGAGGACCAGCCGATCGTTACGCAGCTCCAGACCGGTGAAGCACCGTTGCAACAGGTCGAGGCTGCCTGCCATGGCCGCCAAATGGATCCCTTCCGCAGTGGTGCCACCTTGGATGTCGGCGATATCGGACTTCAGCACCTGTTCGAAGTAGTTCAGGGCATTGTGCCGATTGGCGCGGGCGAGAACCCATGAATGCACCACCGCGCTGAGGGTTGAACCGTGCGATGTCCGCGCCAGGTAGTAATCGACTGTTCGCGGGATCTGCTCCGGGCGGAAATGGTAGCCAAGCCGGCCGAGAATGCCCAGCAACTCCTCGGACGACAGTAGATAAAACAGCATGAGTGCATCGGCCTGCTTGGACACCTTATAGTTGGTCACGCTGTCGTTTTCGGCCTCAAGGATGCGGTCAAGCCGCTGGATGTTCCCGTACCGCTGCCGGTAGCGGTCCCAATCCAGCTCTGCCAGTTCCGAGTAGCCCTCGAACTGGCTGATCACACCGTCGTGGAAGGGGACGAACATGCGCCGGCTCACGTCAAGCCACCGGTCGTGTTCTTGGGTTGTCAGACCAATCTTCTCCAGAAGGTCAAGCCGACCGCGCAGCGACAGCCGATCGAGAGCCTCTACGGCGCGCATGATTACCCAAACCGCCATCACGTTGGTGTAGGCGTTGTTGTCGATCCCGTCGTACGGTCGGCCCGGGTAGCCCGAGTGGAACTCGTCGGGGCCGATCACCCCGCGGATCACGTACCGACCGCGGCTATCGTCCAGGCTGGCCCGGCTCACCCAGAAGCGTGCGATCTCGGCCAACATTTCGGCACCGCACTCAAGCAGGTAGCCTCGGTCGTCGGTGGCCTGGTAGTGCTGCCAGAAGCTGTATGCGACGGCAAGGCCCACGTGATGTGCGCGTGCGCTGGGGTCTGGATGCCAGCGACCCGACCGCGGATTGAGGTGCAGTTGCGGGCTTGCCTCGCTGCCGTCGCTGGCCGATTGCCAGGGATACATCGCGCCGAGATAGCCCGCCTTGCGTGCTGCCCGGCAGGCCTCGGGCAGTCGTCGGTAGCGATAGTGCAGCAGCGAGCGCGTCCGGTTCGGCTGATGCAGGGTCAGCACCGGAATAATGAACAGCTCGTCCCAGAAGACATGGCCGCGGTAGGCCTCACCGTTCAGTCCTCGAGCGGGCACCCCAGCATCCAGATCGGTGGTGTGCGGTGAAATGGTCTGCAACAGATGCAGGGTGTGCAGCCGAATGGTCCGCAGCGATTCCGCGTTATTGCCCACATCGATATCGAACTGCTCCCAGAGCCTTCTCCAGGCGCGAACGTGGTCCCGATGCAGATCCGCATACCCTGCCAGTGCGCGCAGACAGCGCTGCGCGTCGCTGGCCGGCTCTGATATCGCCGTATCCCGGCCGGTGAAGATCGTCACGACCTTCTCCAGAACCACCGTCTGCCCAGCCGCCAGGCTAACCTCGATGTGGTGGCCACAGCGGCCCGGTTCGTGCACGAACCGATATCGCGCATCGATGGGGACACCGTCGGAACACACCGTGCTACGGGCTGCCAGTGCGATCGACACATCCGACTGCACCGTTCGGGTGTGCACCAGAACTGAGTCGGGTGCTACTTCGGCTAGCCGCGATGCGGTGAGGTGTGTGCTGGACAAGGAGCGGTAACGGTCCACCAGACTGTTGTCCACGTTCGCATCCAGCATTGACCGGAATTCCACCGCCCCGGACCAGTTTTCGGCGCAGATGGTGGTCTGCATCGCAACCACATGCGGCTGATCCATGGAGGCGAACCGCTGCTGGGCCATCGTTATGACACGGCCTGCTATGTCTCGGAATCGCAGCTCGCGGGTCATCGCCGCCCGACGCAAGTCCAGAGTCTGACGATACTGCAGCACGTCAGTTCGATCGATGTCGAACCACTCCCCACCGTCCACCCGGAAGGTGACCGGCAGCCAGTTGGGCAGATTGACCAAGGATTCGTTTTCGACGACCCGCCCGGCTACCTGATCTGTCAACTTGTTGTAGACCCCAGCGACATACGTACCGGGGTAATGCACCGTGCCTGCGGACGACTCTGGCGCGCAGCCACGAACCCCGACGTAGCCGTTTCCCACCGTGCACAATGCCTCGCGCAGCAGCTCGTGGTCCGCTTCGTAACCCTCGAATACCAAGAACCACGACTCGTCGGGTTCTGCTGTCATTCCGGTGAGGTCATCTGTGAACCGCCGAACGAATTCGCATACCGCAGTAGGGCCGTCGAGGCTGAATGTGGCCGCAGACGGCCGGTCGCCCGCTTCGTCGCTACGCACCACGATTCCTACGCCGTTGAAGCGCACAGCATCGAAGGCGTCCTCGTCGGTGAGGTCATCACCGACATAGATGGGCAACCATCCGTTCGTCCCAGGTTGATCTGCAGCAATGCGCTTCAGGATCCAACCCACCGTTGCTCCCTTGTCCCAATCAACGTTGGGGCGAAGTTCGATGACTTTTCGGCCGTTAGTCACCCGAAAGCCGTCGCTGTGTGCGAGCCTGCGCACCGCTGCGGTCACACCATCGATCAATTCGGTTTCGACATTGCGGTAGTGCACGGCAACGGCGAAGCGCTTGTGCTCGACCATGACACCGGTGACACCGGACAGCGACTCCCGCAAGCGCACTGCGGCCTGCGCCAGCGGGCCAACCGCTGCTGCCGCAGCAGCATTTTGGTGGTGGCCCCCATCCGGACCGACTAACTCGAAGCCGTGACTACCCGCGAACCACAGCCCGCCTACCCCGACCCGGGCACGGACATCCTCCAGGTCGCGGCCGCTGACGACGACGGTCGGGCATTGAGCCGCCAGTCTTTCCAGCACCGCCGCAGCGCCGTCAACCAGCGTCGCCGACCTAGGGTCGTCGACGATCTCGGAAAGGGTGCCGTCGAAGTCGAGAAAGATCACCGGACGTCGAGCAACGGCCAGCATCTGCAGCGGGACACAGACCTGGAGAATGTCGGGAAGAGCCGTGATTTCGGCATCACCGCCTCGCACCGTGACCTCGGCGAGGTCGGCGACCACCGTGTCGGCACCGCAAGACAGCAGCGCATCGGCACGCCCGATGCGGTCGACACCGATCACCAGGCTGAACCCACCGTCGCGGCCCGCACGCACACCCGCTTCGGCATCCTCGACCACCACGCAACGATCAGGCCGCATCCCCAGTCGGTTCGCCGCCTCCACGAGCACCGCCGGATCCGGTTTCCCGGGCAGCCCGAGCTGGTCGGCGACGACGCCGTCGACACAAGCACCGAAGAGATCACCCACACCAGCGGCGTGCAGAACTCGTTCGCAGTTGAGGCTGGCGGAATAGACTGCCGTGGCAATGCCGGATTCCCGAAGCCGATGCGCCAGCGTGATCATCGAGCCGAAGTGCGTCCTCCCGGCCGCGGGGTGAATCGGCGCGGTGTCGGTCACCGCGCCGTCGAGGTCGAAGATGACTGCGTCGTGATACCGCCTGTCGATCGTGACCGGCCTCCCCCTGACGGTCATGACGGTGCCGCAGGCGGAGCCTTTGCGGATTTCGTGGTCAACCGCGGGCGGACGACAATCACCGGAATCCCCGCGGCCTGGGCGACCGCGGAACTGACCGACCCTAAAAGCTGGCCGGTGAATCCACCACGGCCATGGCTGCCCATCACCACTAGTTGAGCCTTCTCGGCCGCCTGCAAGAGCCAGCGGGCTGGCTGGCCATCGACCACACGCCGCTGGACAGGCACATCAGGATATCGTTCCTGCCACAGCGCAAGGCGTTCTGCGAGGATTTCGTGTCCCCGCTGTTGGTAATAATCGCGCCAGTCCAGACCGAGGATCGGGAACCCCCCGACGTCACTCCAGGCATGCAACGCCACCAGCTGTACCCCTCGGCGGGAGGCTTCGTCAAACGCCAGCTCTGTTGCTTTGTGTGAGGCGGGCGAACCGTCGATGCCTACCACCACGGGTGCATCGTGAGCGAAATCCTGACCGGTGTGAATTATTGCAACCGGGCCGTGCGCGTGACGAATCAGGCGCGTGCTCACCGAGCCCAGCAGCAGGCGACCGATGGCGCCTAACCCCGTACTGCCGACGACGATCATCCAGGCATCTTTGGAGGCATCGATCAACGTCGGCGCCACCTTGGCATAAGCCACCTCGGTGCGAACGTCGAGCGATGCGTCACCCCGGCTGGAGTCGACTACGCTGCGGGCTGCTGCGATGACCTCCTGCGCCGCATCGTTTTGCCAGTCAGAGATAGCAGAGTTTCCTCGACCGTCGGGCCATCCGACTTCCAGTGGGGGGACCACATGAAACAAGGTGATAGGTGCCTTGCGCATGATCGCCTCGCGCGTTGCCCAAGCTATGGCGGCATGGGATTCGGCCGATCCGTCAACACCGACCACTATTCCGTGTCTCGTCCTGGCTTCCGACATTTCGTGCTCCCACCAAACGCATCGTTAACTGTCGAACCGCTCGGCTCACTGGCTTGTCGAACGTGCCGATAGCGGTGTGCCGGTCGACCGGCCGGTACGACGTAACATTATGACCCACTCGGAGGATTCGGCAGAAGTCGTTGGGCCTCCATCGCGGGACAATTGGCCTCTCGACAGTTCGGAGTCGAGTGCCGCGCGCTCTAGTGAGCGGCCAGCGGAGCGGTCCACTGTACCCGGGTGCCGCCTTCGGGTGGTGAGCTGATCTGACAGGTGCCGCCGACTTGCTGTGCCCGATCCAGCATGTTGGCGAGGCCGCTGTGACGCTGATTGCCAGCGGGAATTCCGTGGCCGTTGTCGGTGACCACGATGCTCAGTCCGTCGGCAGCGCTGACCTCGACGGTCAGTCGACTAGCACCAGAGTGGCGGCATGCATTGCTGACGGCTTCCATGATCACTGCTTCGGCATGTTCGGCAAGCTCACCGTCGACGTCCATCATCGGCCCGTCGACCTGCACGGTGGTGACGATGTCGCGGTTCTCGGTCAAGCGGCCAACCATATGCTGCATGCGTTGCAGAAAACCACTATCGCGAGCCGGCCGGGATTTGAGCCGGAAGACGGTGGCGCGGATCTCGGCGATGACGTTTTGCAGGTCGTCGACCGTGCGGTCCAGCCGCGCTATGACCTCCGGAGAGCGGGTCCGGGCGATAGTGCCCTGCAGGTCAAGTCCGGCGGCGAACAACTGCTGGATGACATGGTCGTGCAGGTCGTGGGCGATGCGCTCGCGGTCGACCAGGATGTCACGTTCTTGCCTGGCCTGGCGGTTAATGGCCAGCATGAGCACGATCGCGGCGCGGTTGGCGAAGTCGCCCACCAAGCCCAGGTCGTTGTCGTCGAAGGCTGGCCGGTCCGGGTTACGGGCGGCGACCAGCACCCCCAGAGTTTCGCCGTCGGTGCGCAGCGGCACCACGATCGCCGAACGTTGACCGACATCGGTGAACCCCGGAATCGGGGCATTGAACGACTCGGTGATCACCGCCGCGCTGGAGCGGAAAACACCGCCGATGGTAGAGCCGTCCACTGGAACCTGCTGGTCGATCACCTCCTCCGCGTGCAAGCCCGCGGCCGCTGCTACGGTCAGGCTCGTCGTCTCTCCAGGGAGGTCGCGATCGGTCGGCACAAGCACGATCAACTGTTCGGCCTGCGTCAGCGCGATGACACGTTCGGCTATCACCTGCAGCGGCCTGGAGTGAGAATCCGTGTCGGAAAGCAGCGCGATGGTGACTTCCCGGTTGGCCTCAATCCACTGCGTCGCCGTGCGCAGCCGTTTGACCGTTCGTGCGTTGTCGACGGCGACCGCCGCTGCGCACGCCAACGCACCGACGACGGCTTCGTCGGCTTCGGTGAACGATTTCGACGGCTGGTCGTGGGTCAGGTACAGGTTGCCGAACAGTGTTCCCCGGATGATGATCGGCACGCTGAGCAGGGCATGCATCGCGGGGTGGTGCTCGGGGAACCCGACCGCCGCCGGGTGAGTGGTCAGATCGTCCAGGCGCAGCGGATGCGTGCGGACGAGCGACACGTCCAAGACACCCTTTCCGACCGGAAGGTGTCCGATCCGCCGGATGGTCTCCTGGTGAATCCCGGCGTTGACGAAGGAGGTGAGGGTGCCGTCGTGGTCGCGTACCGCAAGTGCGCCGTAGCGGGCCGAGGTCAACGTCATCGCCGCCACCACGACCCGGCGCAGTGTGGCATCGAGGTCGACGTCGGAGCTGAGCCCGACGATCACCTCCAGCAACTGCTCCATGTGGTCGCGCGCGGCCGCCAGCTCGTCGAGCTGCTGGTGCATGTCGCCGATCAGCGCCCGCTTGCCGAGCCTGCTGAATGCCGATTCGCCATCGCCGCTGGCCATCCAACCCACTTCCCGCTGAGCGGACAGATGCCGGTGTCGTCATACAGGTAGTTACCGCGTGGATGAGCAGACACAATGGCATGTCCGTTCGTCGCCATACTGCCATAACCGCGGCCGACGGACGATGCTTATGGCGAGCTTCAATCGGCTCGCCGGTGCCGGGTTGTCGACGGCTACAGACCGGTCGGGTAGGTCTTGGGTGTTTCCCCGGCGATCCACAAACTCGTCGCCTCCAGAGGTTCCAACGCCCGGGTCTGATCGATGTGGATCATCGCGTCGAATTGATCTGCGGGTCGGACGTGGAAATAGTGGCTTTGCCGTTCGGTTGCGGGTTGATAGATCACGCCGATGGCGCGGCCCAGCCGCACGGTACCAAGCGGGCCGGTCGCTTCGGAGCCGCCGAGCGTCGACACCAGAAAGTTCTTCCTGCCGGTTTCGTGGAGCAGTTCTTCGATGCTGCCGCTCAGCGCCGGCCGCACGACCTTGCGCTCGGCGGGTCCGCCCCACTCGCTGGCAGCGGTGACGGTACCGGTGTACGTGCTGAACCCGATCAGGCGCACCGCTGCACCGCCGTATCGCTGGCGGACGAGTTGACCGAGGGTGAGCTGGCCGTCACCGTGCACCTCGGTCGCCCTGGCATCGCCCACATGAGAATTGTGAGCCCACACCACGATTCGCGCCGGCGACGTGCTGAGACTGCGGTCCAGGTGCTCCAGCAGCGCGTCCAGGGTCTGGGCCATGTGTTGGTCCCGCAGGTTCCATGAGGTGACGCGTCCGCTGAACATGGTGCGGTAGTACGCCTCGGCGTTGCGGACCGTCTGGGCGTTCCGCAAGGCGTCGAACAGCTCGTCGGCAGCGATCAGCCCGTCCCGTTGCGCGTAGGTAAACGCGTTGCGCTGCATCTCGACCAACTGCGAGATCACTTCGCGTTCGCACGACGGGCCGGCACCGAACGCCGCACCGAAACCGTAGGCCTGGCCGTCGTCGCCGGAGGCGTGGTCGAAGCACGCGTAGCGGGTGCGCGCCCGCGCCGCCGCGGCCGGATCGACGGTGTCGAGGTAGCTGATCACTTCCTGGATCGAGCGGTGCAGGCTGTACAGATCAAGGCCGTAGAAACCGGTTTGGTTCTGGTCGGCTGATCTGCGGTGTCGGTTGTGAGCGTGCAGCCAGTCGACAAAGTCGCGGACCACCACATTGCGCCACATCCAGGCCGGGAAACGCTCGAATCCGCTCAATGCCGCATCGGCGCTATGGTCTTCGCCCAAGCCGCGGACGTAGCGGTTGACCCGGTGGGCGTCCGGCCAGTCCGCCTCCGCAGCGACCGCACAAAAGTCCTTCTCCTCGATCAGCCATTTCGTGATGGCGGCGCGGGCCCCGTAAAACTCGTGGGTGCCGTGCGAGCTCTCGCCGATCAACACGATGCGCGCGTCGCCGATCAGCTCGGCTAGTACGGCCGGCGGCGGCACCCCGGCCGGGGCGTCAACAGCCGCGCGGCCGACCACATCCGCCGGAGCCCGCCCCACCGGACCGTCCACGCGGGGCCGGGTGGTCGGCTTAGCGAGCAGCCGGCGAACCTCCTCGTCGGTGACCTGGGTGAAGTCCCAAAAGGATTCGCCGACCGCGAGAAACGGTGTGGGCATGGTGGCGCACACCATGTCGTCGACAAGGCCGGCGAACTCCCGGCAGGTCGATTCGGGAGCCGCCGGAACCGCGATCACGATGTGCGCCGGCTCGGCATCTCGCAATGCCTGCACCGCCGCGAACATGCTGGCACCGGTGGCCAGCCCGTCATCGACCAAGATGACCGTCCGGCCGGCCACCTCGACAGGTGGACGATCGCCGCGATAGGCCGCCTCGCGGCGGAGCAACTCCCGGCCTTCACGTTCGGCGACGTCGCGTAGTTGCTGCGGTGTAATTCGCAGGCCGCGCACCATGTCGTCGTTGACGACAATCCGTCCCCCGCTGGCCAGCGCGCCCACCGCGAATTCTTCGTGGCCGGGGGCGCCAAGTTTGCGCACGATGAAAGCGTCCAGCGGTGCCTGTAGCGCGGCCGCCACTTCCCAGGCGACCGGGATTCCGCCCCGTGCCAAACCGAGCACGATGACGTCGTCTCGGCCCCGGTATGCGTCGAGCAGACCAGCCAAGACCTGACCGGCCTCGCTGCGGTCACGAAATATCCGCCGCGGTTGTCGCTTGCTGACAGCTGCTCTGGTCATGGCGCCTTCACCTCCGTCGTGTCGTCTCCTGCTGCTTGACGACTGACAACACCGATCTCACCGCCCGGCGCCATTGCCGCGAAAGGGGCCGAAGTCCCGGTTGGCCAGGGCCGTTTGTCAGCGTATTGAGGAGGCATCCCGGGGCGGGCGAACCAGTGTTCACCGCCCGCGCGATCGGTGCCGGACATGATAGCGACGAACATCCCTATGGTATGAGGACTTCTGACCCTCCCCGGTGACCGGACAGGCGAGTGGAATCGGAAGCATCAAATCCACAAAACCCCCATCCACCTAAGGAGATTCTCAATGAAGTTGTCAAGCCGCCGCGGCGTTAGGTGTGGTGGGTTGATAGGCCTGGTGGTCGCGCAGCATGGCCCACAGGACGTTGAG